>JBAXGE010000150.1:0-5573 GCA_037139555.1 Phycisphaerae bacterium | reverse complement strand
GCACGCTGCGCTGGTATCTGACCAACAGCGTCCTGCGGCATGTGCGTTAAGCCGGCGTGGCGGGGGCTGTGGCTGGCGTGGGCGTGGATTGGCTCCGCGCCTTGATGTCCGCAGCCACCATCGCCACCGCGACAGTTTGTTCAGCGGTGAGATTCAAGCCCTTGATGACGCATTTGGTTTTCGTTTCGGCGGCGCCTTTTTTATTCACTGTGGTGCTGACGTTATCCACACACAAGGTTTGCAGGTTGTCGCAGGTCGGGCAACCCTGCAAATAGATATGCAGTTCATCGCTCGTGGCGGCAGTAGTGTGATGTTCGGTCAGGCTGTCGAATTGGTGGCTTTCCAGCCGCGTTTTTAATGCGGTGGGATTCACGCCCGCGACCACCGGCATTTTCAGCAACGTCCGCTCTACCGTCCAGGTCTGACAGGCTTCGCAGAAGGGACGCTTGGTTACGGCCTGCCAGGCCAGCGCCACAATGAAACCGGCACTGGTGAGTATTTCCAAGGCCCACATAATGCCCAGCAGAATTCCCTTGGTTGCCTCTTTGTTGTTGCCTTCGGTCCACGTCCCATTCTCGTATGCGAGCTGAATAAAAGTCACGGTATTTTGCGGCAACATCCATTCCAACGCCCCGGCCAGCGTGAATGGCTCGTCGCCACCCACGGGTAAAAATGTATACAACGCTACCACCGGCCAAGTGGTCCATGTGGCATACAGATAGGCCAATGCTCCCAGCAGCGCCAGCCCCATTGCGAGTGGAATATTGTGGATCCGCTGCCAATACAAAATACGGCCCACCAGCCAGCCCAGTCCCATGGCGGCCAGAATCACCACAACAATTGCCAGCTTGATCGAGAGCATCAGCGTCAGCCGTTGCAGGAGGGCAAACAATGGCCCTGCCACCAGCGTGCAGCCAGCGATGCAGACCCCCGCCACGATGGTATCTTTCAGATTGGTCCCGCTGCCTGCGCGATAATATAACGATTGCGGCTGGGTGTTTACTGTGGCGATAGTCATGGTTTGCTCCTATAAGGATGGAGCTATTGCACCACGGCATGGGCGGACTGTCAAACGTTATTTTTCTTCCACATGCAGCGGCAGCGGCTTGGGCCAGATCAGACTGGCGATGATCGAGAACAAGAGCGCCCCGAGCACCACACTCAGCGAGATCAGCGTGCTGATATGCCAGCCCGGTGCCGTTTCCAGCCCCATGACCTTGGCATACACCGCCGCCGCCCCCGGCAGCAGCATTTTTACGCCCACAAAACTCAGCACGAACGCCAAACCGATTTTCAGGTAGTGGAACTTGTCCATTACCCCGGCCAGCAGGAAGAACATGCTGCGCAAACCCAGAATAGCAAAGACGTTGCTGGTGAATACGATGAAGGGATCATAGGTGATGCCAAAGATTGCCGGGATGGAATCCAGCGCGAAGACCAAATCGGTAAACTCGATACACACCAGCACCACCAGCAGCGTGGTGGCATACGTCCGCCCGTTGATCCGCGTGAGGAAGTGATCTTCCACATAACCATGATGGATCGGGATGATCTTGCGCAGCAGGCGGATGGCGATATTCTGTGAGGGGTCTTTTTCCTCGTCATCTTTGCTGAGTAGCATCTTGATGCCGGTAAAGAGCAGAAACGCCCCGAAGATATAAATCAGCCAGCCGAATTGTTTGATCAATTCCGCTCCGGCCAGAATCATCACCGCCCGCATCACCAGCGCCCCGAGTACCCCCCAGAACAGGACCTTGTGTTGCAGGGCGGGCTTGACGGCGAAAAAGCTCATCAGCACCAGAAACAGGAATACATTATCCGCCGACAGCGAGATTTCGATGATGTAGCCGGTGAGATATTGCAGGGCCGCATCATTGCCGTTGGTGGGGAAGTGGGAGAGTTGACTGGCGGTCAGACCGGCCTGCGGCACGCCCAGATGCAGCCAGTGGTTTTCATACCCGTAATACACAAAAGCGGTAAACAACAGGGCGAGGGCGACCGGTATGCACGTGCCGATGAGGGCTTCTTTCATCTTGATTTCGTGGGCGTTGCGATGCAGGACAAACAAGTCCAGAAATAACATGCCCAAAATCAGGATTAAAAACCCACCCCACAAGGCAATGATTTCCCAACCCGGCATGGCAATTCCCTGTCTTAAAACGCATACGGGCCGGCACATGCCAGCCCGTCGCAAACGGAGAGATAGGGATTCGAACCCTAGGTACAGGTTTTGACCCGTACACCGGTTTAGCAAACCGGCGCCTTCAGCCGCTCGGCCATCTCTCCATAGAAGCGTTAAACTAGCGTCACAGGGCTCATCTGTCAATGCTGCGGGGGTGAGTTTCTCGGGTAGTTTCAGGCTTTCCCGGATGGCCGGAGGCTTGACGTGGTGGTTAGGAACATTACATTAGTGGCAACGTGCCTAAGATACCGAATATTTAAGAGGTAAAGCAGATGAGTAATCCCTACGAACAGATCGCCAATCCCTATGCCCCCCGGACGATTGCCTATGAAAGCGAATTACGCATGGGCCTGTCGGCGTATATTGCCCGGGTCTATCTGTGGATGGCTGTGGGCCTGTTGGCTACGGCGCTCATGGCCTTTGCCGCAGTCAGCACCCCCGCGCTGCGGGAGATTATTTTTGGTTCCCGCGGCGTATTCATTGGCTTGTTGATCGCGGAATTCATCGTGGTGATCATCCTGAGCCGCGCGGCCCTGAACATGCCGGCGTGGCTGGGTGGATTGTCATTTTTGGGCTATTCGTTGCTGAACGGTGCAACTTTGGGGGTCGTATTTCTGGTCTACACCAAGAGTTCGATTGCCGGGGCGTTTGTCATCACGGCAGGCATGTTTGGCTCGATGGCATTGTACGGCCTGACCACCAAACGCGATTTGAATTCATGGGCCAGTTTTCTGTTCATGGGCTTGATCGGTATCGTGATTGCCTCGGTGGTTAACATCTTCATGGGCAGCGCGATGATGCATTGGATCATTTCGATTGCCGGGGTGATCGTATTCACCGGCCTGGCGGCGTATGACAACCAGAAAATCAAGGAAATGTACGAAGTCAACGCCGGCAACGAATTGACCCGGCGGATGAGTATTCTGGGCGCCCTGACGCTGTATCTGGATTTCATCAACCTGTTCCTGTTCATCCTGCGGCTGATGGGTTCGCGGCGGAATTAAGCGGGAATACGCCCCAATTCCGGGCCTTGGGAGCCATCCAGCCCCGAACGGTTTGCCAGTCCGGCCCACTTGTGGTAGATTATTCCTCTTGCCCGTGTTCTGCCGGAATGGCGGACACAGGTAAAATCGGGGCGTAGCGCAGCCTGGCTAGCGCACCAGACTGGGGGTCTGGGGGTCGCAGGTTCAAATCCTGTCGCCCCGACATTTTTTGTGCACGATGGCCTCGGTAACCACCGAGGCCATCAGTGTTTACAGGGCGGGACAAACGAGCGACAATCACCTAACGAGTTTGAACCGGGCTGTGCGCTTCGGATACACGTCCCTTTATATAAGGTGGCAAAATGTACAATAGTCCTGATACGCCATGGCCGTTTGACCAACCTCGCAACTGTGCAGTGTTCACGCTTCGGTCCATCGTCTTTGATGGTGCGCCGATTCTGCTTGTTTTCCACGATGCCGAAGATCATGGTTGGCAGTTCCTTGATGGGCGCGCGCTTGACACTGCGAATGCCGCGATCGTTGGACTGGGAGAAATGGTGCGACAAGACCCAAGCATTCTCGACATAGCTGACCTACCACCGGGTTGGCAGGCTGCAAGAGACGGAGTTGGCATGCCATGGGTCCGTCAGGTCAGTCCCATCGAAACCGAGGAGTAAATCAATCCAGAGTGGGCTTCGATGAAATCCTCCTCCAAGCTTGCAATCGAGTTCACGAGCGGTTCAAACGACGGACAATCACCCCGACATGTTTATGCGAGAAGCCCTTCAGTTCCAACGGAAGGGACTATTTTTATTGTGTATGGGCGTGGATTATGATGTGGGTGAACTATGCTGCCAATCTGGTTTGGAGTAATATTTCCTTACACTACAACGAATACTGGAGCTAATTATGCCGATCTCCCAGAATCTCGCTTTCACGGGAGTTGTTGCTGACGATTATGAGTATCCGAATCCACCGGGACGCTCGGTCGTGCGCCTACTATCTGCTGCGCTTCAGAATGTGGGATGGTCGGTGTCTGAGTGCGAAAATTGGCGCGATTGCGGATGGAGTTTTGAATGTAGTCAAAGTGACGCGATTCAACTGGTTACCTTGGCCCAGACGGATGAAGGCAAGTGGATGCTCCAGATATCACCGCTGCGTGTGCCCGGTTTTATGACGGGTCTATTCGGTGCCAAGCCCTCCGCGCGGCCCAATGATGTACTCGCATTGGCTCAAGCCGTGCACGCTATCCTTTCGGACCAAGAAAGCATCCATGATCTGAGGTGGCGTTGGGATGGCTATCTCAGTAGTGAGTATGCTGGGCCCCCTCAATCGGTCAGATGCAAATGAGTTTGTTCACTCGTTGAGTAATGCACGAAAGCTTGAATTAGAAGCTCTGGCGCAAACAGTTGACAGCCATCCGGTGTAATTGCCTTTTTAACCACTGGTACCACCTGTGTTTACAGGGCGAGTCAAATGGGCGATAATTACATTTAAGTTTGAACTGATCCGATGAACGCCACAGGCAGAAAGGTTCAAGGGATGATCTCACAACTTACAGCTCGTAAGGTACCGCAATGGTTGGCCGAAGTCGTTCCTGAATCCATGCGGTTGCCGATTAAGCAGTTACTTCAGGGTTCGCTATACTATCCCGCTTGCGGACTTGACGGGGACCCTGTGAAGTATCTGGGCGGTTACGTCCATAGCTTCGTATACGTTGATTACGGTATTGAACGCGATGAAGTGGTCCGCTCGCTCCGTGATGGCCACCACGGCTTCAGAGGATACAAAATCCACCTACTACGTGACGACATTACAGAACACGAACTTGTGCCGGGTGGGTGGCATCCCATCCACCCGACGCCAGCGGACGGTAACCCCGCCCGGTACTGCGACAGAATCACCAAGCCGTTTGCTGTTTGGTGTGTTCTACAGCGTGAAGAGGATCGCGATGCGACCTACGGACCAGATCGCATTAGTCTCCTTTACGTCGGTGCCGATGGTGTGGCTGCTTTTCAAGCACTCTATCAGGGAAATCATTGCTCGCCAGAGGTGGTCGCGATTATCCAGCCTGGCACTGGTTTTGGGTTTAACTGGACGGACTTTCGCGACCCGAATAAGATACTAGGCCGATCCATATTGCACAATCCCTACGGTGTCCCGAAGTATCTACTATACGGAGGAAGGGGTCGTGACTACCGTCCAGCATGTTGGGCCGACGACTATCCTACCGAGGTTGCATACTTGAAAGGTCTTCCCCACGAACAGAAACTTCCCGCCAAGGAAGGGGAACTGGGGTTGTGGATGCATAAGAGGAGCTGAAACATGGCATGCTCAAGGGCTTTGATCAGTAGTTCAAACTAAGGACAATCACTTGCTCGTTAATCCCGGAGAACCTCTTGAATAAC
>JBAXGE010000149.1:0-5634 GCA_037139555.1 Phycisphaerae bacterium | reverse complement strand
AGCCGGAGATCAAGGCCAACGATAGGCTGGGATCCCGTCCCCGGTTCGAACGCGGTCAACAAGGCCAAGAGATGGAAGGACAGAACCTCGGACTGTCTGGCGTATTGGCACCTCAGCGGCCCCGACACCGGCCGCAGCAACGGCACCAAGGAGACTGTTATGACCCCGCAAAACGGCTTCAACAATATTGGCGGTCTGTTCTGCCTGGGCTGGGTTGGTACCAACCTGGTTTGGAGCGGCGAAGCCCCGCCGCCTGTCAAACCCGCAGCGCCTGCGGTGCAGGTGGTGCCAGTTCCAACCGGCGAGTACCGCGTCGCTCGGAAAGCCGCAAGCGAGATGGGGAGATTCCAATGAACGACAATCCGTTGAAGACGATTGCCGCCCGCGATGTGAAAGTGGGCGGCCTGATGGGCCAGCGCATCGAACTGACCTGGCAGAGCAATCTGTTGGCGTTGGACTGGGACCGGGATTTCCTGGCGCCATTTCTTGCGAAGAACAGCGATCCGGGCGCCTACATCGGCCTGGGTAAATCGCTCGATGGTCTGGTGCGCCTGGCCGCGCACACCGGCGATGAACGTCTTCTCGCCAAGCGCCGGCACATCCTGGACATGCTCCTGTCGGCGCAGGCGGCGGACGGTTACCTCGGCCACTACCGGCCGGACGACCGGGGCATCCCCACCTGGGACGCCCACGAACAAGCGTATGTGCTGATGGCCTTGGTCGTGGATTGGCAGTTGTTCCGCGAAGAACGGTCGCTGGCAGCCGCGCAGCGACTTGGCCATTGGCTGATGGCGAACCTGTCGGCAGAGGTGATGCCACTCGTCGGCAAACGGACATGGCAGGGCCAGGATACCTACCTCTCACGGCAACTCGTTCTGATCGGATATGACCGGGCGTTGCTGGCGCTGTACCGGGCGACCGGCGAACCGTCCGTGCTCGATTATTGCGTGGACACACTACGGGTACCGCAGTGGGATCAGGCCATTGTCGAGGGACGGTTCGGGCCGATCGAAGGACATGTGTACGGCTTCCTGTCGCATTGCCTGGCCCAGTTGGATCTGTTCGAGATCACCGGCGATCGCGGTTTGTTGGCGCAGACCCGGCGGGCAATCGAGTATCTGCGCGACCGACAGGCGCTGGTCATCAGTGGCACCAACGGCATCACCGAATGCTGGCATTCCGACCAGACTGGTTCTGGCGACCTGGGCGAAACCTGCGCGACGGCCTATCTTATCCGGCTGCTCTCCCATCTGCTCCAAATCGAAGGCGACGGTTGGTATGGCGACTGGATGGAACGCTCCATCTACAACGCGCTCTTCGCGGCGCAGTCGCCCGATGGTCGTCGTTTGAGTTACTACGTGCCGTTGGAGGGCGAACGCCACTATTGGGACCGCGACACCTATTGCTGTCCCGGTAACTTCCGCCGCATCATCGGCGAACTGCCAGAGATGATCTTCTACCGCCAGGCCGACGGCATCACGGTGAACCTCTACACCGAATCCAGCGTCACCACCGCACTTGCCGACGGCACCCCCCTGGTGCTGCGGCAACACACGGACTATCCGCACTCCGGCCAGGTCCGCCTGGACGTCGAACCGGCACGGTCGGCGCGATTCGCATTGCGCCTGCGCCGACCCGCCTGGTGCGCGGAGTTCGCGGTCGCCGTCAACGGCCAGACCGTTCCCCCGGGTGGCAGCGCGCATTTCGCCGAGATCCCGCGCGAATGGCGTCCGGGCGATCAGGTGACGATCGCGATGCCAATGCCATGGCGGCTCGTGCGCGGATTCCGCAATCAGGCTGGCAAGGTCGCAGCCATGCGCGGACCCCAACTCTATTGCCGGGCGACTCCGTCGGATGCGGCGGTCGAGTTCCGGACGGACGGCATCGCGACGAATCTGGGGCTAATGCAATTCCCCGATCCCGGTGGCCGGGTAACCTATTTCGCTTGTACCGACTCGCCGCTGATGGCCGACGACGAGCTTTTCCCCCAAGGCCTGGCCGAATCGCAGGGAAAATGAACCTATGCGCAGCAAATCCAGATGCTGCCGGATCAGATCGAGGACTTCAGATCGATCAGCACCAGCAGTCTCGCAGTTATCACAACATACCCATGACCCGGGCTTACGTCGATGGCCGGTTGTTCATCCGCGGGATGGAAGCGATCTATTGTTATGATTTACGGGCGGAGGCGAAATGAGTTTCATGACCAAGACCGTCCCATGACAGAAACTAACCGTTGTACAGACAAGTAAACCTGATATAATCCAACAACCAAAGGATAACGAACATGCTCAAGAACCTCACCCTCATCCTGCTGGCGAGTCTCGCTAGCGCATCCTTCACCCTGATGGCGGCAGACGCTCCGCCGCCTGTTCCACCCGCTGAAAAACCTACGGCGATCACTTTGGCCGATTTGCGGCGTGACTTTACCGACCCGCCCATGGAGCAACGAGTGTGCACCTGGTGGCACTGGCAAGGCGGCGCCGTCACCACCGACGGCATCACCAAGGATCTGGAAGCGATGAAACGGGTCGGCCTCGGTGGTTTCACTTTGTTTTACATGAAAAGTGGCGCACCAATAAATCTTCCCGCTTCTTTCACGGCCCCCATGTTCAGCGACAAATGGTATGAGATGGTTCGTTTTGCGATGGGCGAGGCGGAACGTCTCAGTCTGCGGTCGAGCATGCATATCGGCCCCGATTGGGCCGGCGCCGCAGGACCGTGGAACACAGCGGAAGAAAGCATGCGTTGTCTGGGGATCGGAGTGTTGCCTGTTACCGGACCGATGAAACTTTCGGAACCTCTTCCCAAAATCTCCGATCAGGGACGCATTCATCCGAAGTCCTGGCCGCTCGTGGTGCTGGCGTTGCCAGGAAAGCACACGGCGCCGGGGAGTGACTACAATAAAAATCTTGGCACTGGCGTGGAGGTTCTGCTGAAGGCCCTGCGCGAACCGGCCGTGTCGCCCAAGCAGATCCTGAACCTGGACGACAAGGTCACTGCCGATGGACGAATCGAATGGGAGGTCCCAGCGGGCGACTGGACCATCATCCGGGTCGTCTCCCGAGTGATAAATAATGCTGTCGGCCAAGGAAACTGCTTCGAACCAGCGATTATCATCAAACATCTCGACACCCTCTTCGGCCCCTTGCTCGGAGAGAATGCATCTCGGGCCAAGGCGATGCGCTCGATTTTCCATGATAGTTGGGAATTGGCCTCGCCGACCTGGTCTGATTCGACCCAGGTCGCTTTCGAAAAGGGGCGCGGTTACGATCCGCGCCCGTGGTTGCCGGTTCTGTGCGGGGTGACCATCGGCGATCGGGCGCAGAGCGAACGCTTCATTTGGGACTACCAGCGCACCCTTTCGGACCAGTACCTGGTTCATGCCGCTACCATACGCCGGTGGTGCAACACCCACGGGGTTAAGTTTGACCAGGAAGGCTACGGGATGTCGCCGAACGATATCGTTCGCTACCAGAAAGAACTCGACGTCCCAATGGACGAATTTTACAACGAAACTGGCTTCTCTCGGGCCAAGGAGGGCAAGGGGTTCTGCACGGCGACCGCCGACTTCTGGGGCAAGACGGTCGTGGGGAACGAGTTCATGGTTGGCGATGGCGGAACCAGTCTGCGATTCTCGTATCCGGGCATGTACAAGAATTATGCGGACCTCAGGCTCGCCCAGGGACACAATCGGATCATCCTGCATACCTCCGCGCACCAACCCTTTGACAAAGGACCAGGCCTCGTGCTCTTGGGACGCTTCGGCAGCGATTTCGGTCGGCTGCAAACCTGGTGGGAGCAATCCAAGCCCTGGATTGCCCACATCAACCGTTCGCAGGTTGTACTTCAGCAGACGCAGAGCGTGGCGGACATCCTTTCGGTGATGGATGAGACCTCGGTCCCTGCCCGAAAAATCCAGTTCACCGATGGTCGGGCCGAGGACATGTGCGATCTAGATTCGATGTCGGTGCTCAAGGTCAAGAACGGACGGATCGTCGGACCGGTCGGCCAGGAGTACGCGGTGCTGCTGCTCAACTTCAACAACCCGAAGGTGCAGCCCCATTGTCTGCGGGAATTGAAACGTCTTGCCGAGGCCGGCGCGACCATTGTTGGCCACGTCAAACCAACCGCGTCGCCTAGTTTGCAGGGCTATCCGGCCTGCGATGAAGAAGTGAAAAAGTTGGCTGATGCCTTGTGGGACGGCGGGAAAATCAAACCGATCAAGGAACTTGAATCCGTGCTAACCCAGATGGGGTTAGTTCAGGACTTCATCGCCGCTCCGGCGCAGCCAAAGATGGCACCGTTGATCTGGAGCCACCGGCGCAGCAGCGGGAATGTCGAAGCATTTTTCGTCGCCAATCCTGGCCCCGGAAAAGGCGGGGGAACAACAACCATCTCTGACGATCATCCCTGGGTGGGCGAAGCAAGGTTTCGCATCACCGGCAAAGTGCCAGAGTTGTGGCATCCTGCGCGGGGAACGATGGAACAGATCGCAGTCTGGCGCGTTGAAGGCCAGCAGACCATCATCCCCCTGCGCTTTCAATCGCAGGAGAGTTACTTCATTGTTTTCCGCGACAAACAGCCCAGCGATTTGACGCCGCTGCCGACGCAACCAACTGACGGCTGGATCGAAACCCGAGGCGGCAACCGCTACCAGCAGACCGATTTGACCACGACACTGGAAGTGGCCGGTCCGTGGCAGGTGAAGTTCCAGCCGCCCAAAGGCCAGGGTGAATCGTGGGAGATGGATTTTGCACAACTGGCTGACTGGGCTAAACACGCCGACCCACGGGTGCGCGGCTTCTCCGGCACGGCGACCTATAAGACCACGTTCCAGGTCAAACCAGAACAGGTGGGCGGCGAGGTACGCTATCGCCTCGACCTGGGCGGGGTGGAACAGATCGCCGAAGTCCGCTTGAATGGCAAGCCGCTGGGCCTCGTGTATTACAAACCGTACCTGCTGAATGTCGGCGACGGTTTGAAGGCCGGCGCCAACGAACTGGAGATCGAGATCACCAACACCTGGGTCAATCGCCTCATCGCCGACGAAGCGCTGCCCGCAGAGCAACGCCAAACCTTCGATCACAACAATTACGTATCGCGAACGAAGAAAACAAACCCCGATCCCGCCGGTCTGCTCGGTCCGGTGGCGCTGCGGGCGTATCGCGAAGTCGTTGTGAGTTCAAAGGAATAGGTCATGTTCAACCGAAACCAAGATGAACTGTGGACAGGCCCCGAATGGGGTGACGATGAAAAAATGGCTGGTGGTTCACCGATCCATCCTTCCACCGGCTCATCTCGCGAGTGCATCGACATGCTGGTGCACATAGCCGGGCATGGCGTCAACCTGCTGCTCAATGTCGCCCCGGACGGCCAGGGC
The DNA here is from genome assembly GCA_037139555.1 of Phycisphaerae bacterium. Taxonomy (GTDB): domain Bacteria; phylum Planctomycetota; class Phycisphaerae; order WQYP01; family WQYP01; genus JBAXGE01. The sequence goes on along the minus strand of JBAXGE010000149.1, from coordinate 251 downwards.
GAGATCAGCGACGAGCAATCGCTCCGCCTGCGCCATCCTAAATCCGCGCCGATCAAGAGCGTCACGGTTAATGGCAAGGATTGGAAGGACTTCAACAAAGAATGCGTTATCCTCAAGGGCCTGACCGGCACGGTTGCTGTGACGGCGAAGTACTGAATCCGGGATCCGAAACGCGCTCACCAGCGCAAGGAAGTCCTCATGCAGACCTGGTTTCAACGTATAACTCTCGGAGCATTGATGGTCTTGAGTCT
>JBAXGE010000148.1:0-5635 GCA_037139555.1 Phycisphaerae bacterium | reverse complement strand
GGGGTCTGGAACATCAGCCACCCGTCCGCCGGTTAACGACGGCCCCGGCGTGAAGGATAACGTCCGGAAATCGGCCGCAAGGCCGCAGTATTTTCCGTTTTGACATGGCCAAAGCCTTCGGGACTCCACACTTCTTCCTTGGCCACAGAATCAGTCGTGGCATAGGGGGTGCCCGGTTCGCCGGTTTCGCTGGGCTTGACGGCGTGGGTCTGGCTCTGGCTGTGAATCGTGCGCGTATAGTGCAGGCCGGGAATCTTGTATTCCTCGAGCAACTGGTTGATCAGGCCTTCGATCTGCAACTGCATCTGGCCCTGGGCTTCGGAAATGAACGAAAACGCCTTGCCCGTGGCGCCCATGCGGGCGGTGCGCCCCACGCGGTGTACATATACCTCGGGGTCTTCCGGCAGATCGTAGTTGATCACGTGCGAAACGGCGGGAATATCCAACCCGCGGCTGGCCAGATCGGTGGCGCACAAGAGGTGAATCTTGTGTTCCCGGAACTGCTGCAGTACCGACTCGCGTTTGCTCTGGTTCAGATCGCTGTGAATCGCCCGGGCATTGATCTTTTCCTGCTGTAACCGCCGGGTGACAAAGTCCACATCCGATTTCATGTTGCAGAAGATGATGGCCAGTTCGGGCTGCTCGTGTTTGAGCAATTCGGCAATGGCGTGAATCTTGTGCCGTTTGGGGATGTAGACATAAAACTGCTGGGCTTCGGGGACGGTTTGCACGTCCTCAGCGCTGGTGGTGCTGATCCGCAGCGGGTCCTGCATGAATTTGGTGATCAGGCGTTCGATATCCGAACTGATGGTGGCGGAGACGAAGATGGTCTGATGCGGGGCCGTGGCGCCGCGCAGAATCTCGCGTACTTCGTCGCGGAACCCGATATCAAACATGCGGTCCACTTCGTCACACACGACAAAGCGCACACCATCCAACGGCAGCACGCCGCGGTTGATCAGGTCCTGCACGCGGCCGGGGGTGCCGATGATGACTTCGGGACTGCCCGAGAGCACGTCCAGATCACCGCGGACACGACGACCGCCATACACCGCGGCGACTTTGACCTTCATATGTTTGGCAAAGGTGACGAATTCACGTTCAATCTGGCCGGCCAGTTCACGTGTGGGGGTCAGGATCAAGGCCTGAAAGCCCACGCCGGGGGTGATCTGATGCAGAATTGGCAGGCCAAAGGCCGCCGTCTTGCCGGTGCCGGTACGCGCTTGGCCAATCAAGTCGCGACCCGTCAGTGCGGGGGGTATCAGTTGGGCTTGAATGTCCGAAGGCGTGGTAAAGCCTTTTTCGGCAATCGCCCTTAGCAACGGTTCGCACAAACCCAGCGCCACAAAAGCCGGCGGCAATTCCACATGCACCGGCGGATGCCGATGTGTGGCATGATGGGCGTGCGTGGGAGTGTGATGGGAGTGCGGAGAAGAAGTATCGTTCATGGTACAAACACCAGTTGTCCTAACTGTCGCATGCGGGCATCCAGCCAGTGAAGAAATCAAAAACACGCACGCCGCACGTGCGCAACGTGTGTCAGTATACCTTATATGGCGGTGAATAGGAAATAGCGGTACAAGCCCGGGTAAGTCACAACATATTGACCAGCATAGGCTTAGCGGTCAGATATTGCCCTGATTTTGGGGGCTTGGCCGATAGACGCAGCAGCCCAGGTAGGCGCTGTTCATTATTTGGGCGGTACTGGTATAAACGCGTACTGGTTTGCGCGTTAATTAAGCAGATGTGTGGCTTGTCGGGTTTTTGGAAGCATGATTGTTGTGTGTTCTTTGTGTTGTAACTGTATATATCAGAATGACTTATGGTGGTATATACGAGAAATACCGCCAGCCATTCGGATTTGGTACAGCACTTGATTATAAGTTATACAGCGTAAGCAGAAATTGCTCGGGCCGTGATGCGCAATAGTGCATGACCCCTCGAGCCCGAGTTCTGGCAGGCCAAACGGCCAGGAGGAAACTTTGGGTTGATGCTTGTAGAATTGTCCTCGCGAGTCAGTCCGTCTGGGTGCGGAGTTAATTGTTTCCGGCCTCTGACGCCAAGCGGGCTGACTCGCGCGGATGATTTTACAGAATTTCACTTGTAATCTGCCGCTATTTGCGTAGAGTAGCAACAGAGGCACTGGCATTGGCCCAGTGAAGTTTTTTACGGTTTCACATTTAGGAGACACGCAATGAAATGGATTGTCGCCATCATTCAGCCCCATCGTCTTGAGGCTGTCAAACAGGCTTTGACCGAAGTCGAAGTCTTCCGGCTCACCGTCAGCGACGTGCAGGGTTACGGCCGGCAGAAGGGTCACACCGAATATTTCCGTGGCCAGCCCATGCAGGTCAATCTGATCCGCAAGGTGCGTCTGGATATCGCGGTTAATGATAATTTCGTGCAGCCGACCGTGGATGCCATCATTAAGGGCGCCCGCAGTGGCACCGGCAACAAGGGCCAAATCGGTGATGGCAAGGTTTTTGTCCTGCCGTTGGAACGCGTGGTTCGCATTAGCGATGGCACCGATGGCACCGAGGCTATCTAAGCCGACTCCGGTCTAGGAAACGTCAATGTTCAAGCCAGCCCTGATGGTATTTGCCATCAGGGCTGGCTTTTTATATTTGGGTAAAAACCTGATTGCCAAGTCGTGGGGGGGTAAGTATAATGCCCGGGATATCAATAGGTTAGGCATCTGCGGCTGGAAGCGTTTTCCGGCTGGGATCGCCCGGATGAAAGGTGAGCCATGAGCGCCACAAACGTTAAGCAGCAGTTGATTTCCGAGAATCGTATTCACGAGAAGGACACCGGCTCGCCGGAAGTACAGATCGCGATTCTGACTCAACGGGTCAACGAGTTGACCGAGCATCTCAAGACGCACAAGAAAGATTTTTCTTCCCGTCGCGGTCTGCTCAAGATGGTTGGCAAGCGTAACAGCCTGCTGAAGTATCTGACCAAGATTGATCCCACGCGTTATCGTGCGATCATCGCCAAGCTGGGCCTGCGTAAGTAATCGGACCCGCTTTGGATTTGGAACTTGTCGCTTAACGGACAGTCGTAACGGTGTTGGTCCCCCCGGGGGCCGGCCCGGTGTACGATTGTCCGTTTTTCATTACTGCCCTGCGGGGGTGTTCCCTGCCGGGTGGGCAAAATAAGAAACAGGATTGTTTCTGAGCTGGAGCACGCTTCGGGATTTTGCACTGGGACCGTCACAATTAAGATTTCGCCCGTCTGACGGTCGGCGGGCAGAGTGAATGTATCGGGTCGGCAGAAATATAAGAAACTCTGTATCGGCGTCGGTCATTGTTCCGGCAATCGGGCCGGAAGAAAAGGATAGGTAGCTCATGGCTGCAGTAGTCGTAGAACGTCAAATTGGTGGTCGTACCCTCAAAATCGAAACCGGCGTGCTGGCCAAACAGGCCCACGGTGCGGTTTTGGTCACGTACGGCGAAACCGTTGTCCTCGCCACGGTGGTGTCTTCGGACCCCCGGCCCGGCACGGATTTCTTCCCCCTCACCGTGGATTATCGCGAACGTCCCAGCGCTGCGGGCAAGTTCCCCGGCGGCTACATCAAACGCGAAGGCCGCCCCAGCAACAAAGAAATTCTCACCGCCCGCATGATTGACCGGCCCCTGCGGCCGCTCTTTCCCATGGGCTACTTCGATGAAGTGCTCGTGCAGGTCTTCGTGCTCTCCGCCGATGGCCAGACCGATCCTGATGTGCTCTCCATGATCGGCTCGTCGGCCGCGCTCAGCATCAGTCAGGTGCCCTTCGAAGGCCCCACCGCCGCCGTGCGAATCGGCCGCGTGAACGGCACGTTCGTGGTCAACCCCACCCAGGCCGAGTTGGATCAGTCCGACATTGACCTGCTGGTCAGCGGTACCGAACCGGCCGTGAACATGATCGAAGTCGGCGCTCGCGAAGTCTCCGAAGCCACCGTGCTCGAAGGCGTGAAGCTGGCCCACTCCGTCGTGGTCGAAGTCGTCGGCATGATCAAGGAACTGGTCGCCAAGGCCGGCAAGCCCAAGACCTTCAATCTCAACAAGCCCAGCGATGCCCTGCTGGCCGAGATTGCCAAGTATCAGCCCGAAATCAAGACCCGCAAGACCATCGTCGGCAAAGCCGCCCGCAATGACTCCATCCGCGAGCTGCGCAAGCAGGTCGTCGAGAAGTTCACCGCCGTGCAGGCCGATGGCAAGCCCCTCAATGATCCCTTCCATGTCGCCATGGCGTTCGCCATCACCGAAGAAAAGGCTGTCCGCGAATTGATTCTCGACGGCAAGCGTTCCGATGGTCGCGATTACACCACCGTGCGTCCCCTGAGCATGATGACCAATCTGCTGCCCCGCACCCATGGTACCGCCGTGTTCCAACGCGGTGAGACCCAGGTGCTGGCCACCGTCACCCTCGGCACCGGCGACGACGAACAGGTCGTGGACGGGCTGGGTGATGAATATGCCAAGAAGTTCATGCTTCACTACAACTTCCCGCCGTTCTCGACGGGCGAAGTGAAGCGCGTCATGGGCCCCGGCCGCCGCGAAATCGGCCACGGTGCGCTGGCCGAACGTTCGCTGGAACCCATGCTCCCCTCGCCCGATGTGTTCCCCTACACTGTCCGCATTGTCGCGGATGTGCTGGAATCCAACGGCAGCAGCTCGATGGCCACGGTGTGCGCTGGCACACTCAGCCTGCTCGACGCCGGCGTCCCGATGGTGCGCCCGGTCGCGGGTATCTCGGTGGGTCTGGTGACCGAAGGCAGCCGCGAAGAGTTCATCACCGACATCCTCGGTGAAGAAGATCACTTCGGCGATATGGACTTCAAGGTCTCCGGCACCACGCAGGGGATCACCGGCATCCAGCTCGATCTCAAGATTCATGGTCTGAACCAGGCCCAGATCGCCACGACTCTGGAACGCGCCCGCGTTGCCCGGTTGTTCATTCTGGGCGAAATGGCCAACTGTCTGGCGACCCATCGTCCCCAGATTTCGCCTTATGCTCCGCGTATGCTCAAGATTCAGATCAATCCCGAGAAGATCGGCAAGATCATCGGCCCCGGCGGCAAGACCATCAAACGGATTGTCGAAATCACCGGCGCGAAGATTGATATCGAGGATGATGGTACCGTGTTCATCTCCTCGCTGGGCATGGCCGCGGCCGAATCCGCCCGCGAAGAAATCGAACGCCTGTCCGAAGATGTCAAGGTCGGCAAGATCTACAACGGCAAGGTGACCAGCATCAAGGACTTCGGCGCCTTCATCGAAGTGGTCCCCGGCCAGGATGGTCTGTGCCACATCTCCGAGTTGTCCGACAAGTTCGTCAAGACCATCGGCGATGAGCTGAAGGTCGGCCAGTCGGTCCGCGTGAAGGTGATCCTGATTGATGATCAGGGCCGTATCAAGCTGTCGCGCAAACAGGCCATGCGGGACGAAGCCCCGGCCGCTCCTGCCGCTCCCGCAGTCGAAGCCGCCCCGGCCACGCAGCCCGAAGCCAACGGCAACGCCTAAGCTGACGATCTGTAGTTAATACGCAACCCCACCGGCACCAGGCCTCCCCTGGTGCCGGTTTTTTATTTCCCTCGCGCACACCAGAAGCAGCCCCCGGCGACGACGAGTTCGGCTAATTTGGGCTGGGTGGT
>JBAXGE010000147.1:0-5642 GCA_037139555.1 Phycisphaerae bacterium | reverse complement strand
TCATGCAGACCTGGTTTCAACGTATAACTCTCGGAGCATTGATGGTCTTGAGTCTGTCGAGCAGTATTCAGGCGGCAGAACCGCCGAAGCCCTCTGCCCTGGTCGGCAAGCCGGTCGATATCGCCGCCAGTGCATATCAATACCGTGCGGATCGCAAACCGGCAGATAACCCGCCAGAGAGTTGGTTGGCGGTGATGCGGTTTGCTGGTCAAGCGCTGAACGAACCAGCAGACACCAATGCGCCGACGGTGAAAAAGGTCCTCTCCGCATTGCTGTGGGAGGAAATCCGTCCGGTACAACAGGTGGAGGTGATCTGGTCCAACGACGCGGCGCGCCGACCAGCGCCTGAACAGTTGGCGGTGACGACCTTGGACCATCAGGGATCGGCAAGTTCGTGGTGGAACAACCTGAAAGCCGTGCAAAAGCCGGTGAAACCGACGGTGTCTAGCGATGGAACGATCTGGACCTACGAATTGTTGACGCCAACGTGCGGTATCGTGTTCAGCGTCACTGGCGCAAAAAACGCAACAGATTACGAGGTTCCCAAGGTGCGAGTTCTGGTGGCTGATGTCTGGAAGGCGATGGATGTCGAGATCGAGTGGGGCTTCGATGAGGCTACTTCTGGAAAAGATTACAGCGGGCGGATTGAAACTTATGACGGTGTGGTGGCTGGATTGGCACCGCTGCCAGGAGATCCCGTTACCACGACGGCAGGTTCCGATTCCTGGAAATCATCCGAAAAGGGCAGTCCACGCCGGGGCGTGAAGGCGAGTCTGGCGTACATGGGCATTTCGAAATGGCGCAAGACCATGCCTTTTACCAGTCAGCCGGAAGACGTTGCGCGTACCATCGTCACCGTGTGGACCCAGTCGGGCAACTTCTCGTTCCTGGCGGCTGATCTGGAGAACGGACCGATCTTGGCGCCGGAGTACGGGTTCTTTGTCCGCCGCACGTCAGACCTTGCGGAACCGAAAAAACCATCCGAGGCTCCCGTCGTTCTGGCTTCCCATGCGGCCAGCGCCAAGGAATTCGTGAAGGAACTTCAGGCCAAGGAACGGAAAACCATCCGTCAGCAGATTCGGGCCCGAGAAGAGCAGACCTGGGAAGGTGCCGTCACCGGAATGTGCGGCCCCAAGTTGCCGCCCCATCCCAAACCGCCGGCGGGATCTGAACCGGTGATGCAGGTGGAAGTTCCGTCGCAGCGATTGACCGAGCAATGGAACTTGGGCACCTGGCATCTGGTACGCCACTGTGGAAAAAATCCCAGCAATGGACGCTTGTGGTTCAACGACCATCCGTATGGCATCCTTGCTGCTGAAACGTACATGATCTTGGCGGCCCTGAACCTAATGGGTTCACACGCGGCGGCCGAGGATGGATTTGATCAATGGGTGTCGTTACCGATGGATCCGAGTTCAAAGGGGCATCACGGGTGGGCGCTACCTGACCGTCCCAACGGTTTATTCACCGAAGGACGCGGATGCCTAACCCATGCCATTGGCCCCAAGGGCGCGGGCGGACACATGGATGGAGTCCACGCCTTTGGTCCGGGGTCGATCGGTTGGGCGCTGGTGGAACACTACCGCCTGACCGGCGACGCCAAATGGTTCAAAGCGTCAGCTCCGAGAATCAAGGCCAATGTTGAATGGATGCTTCGTCAAAGGCAGACGGTCAAAGACATGATTCCTGGCGGCGAGCGGCTGTGGTGCAAAGGACTTCAACCAGCCCTGCAAGTGACCCCGGACAGTGGCGGCCTCTGGATGCAGTTCTATGAGGCTGAAGCCTACTATTGGGCCGCTATCGCTCATTTTGCCGAGGCCTTGGCAACGATCGACCCTGTTGAAGGCGGCAGGCTCAAGGCCGAGGCGGAGGCCTATCGTAAGGATCTGCGCGCTGCGGTGGAGCGGACGATTGCGCTTTCGCCCGTGGTCCCGGTACGTGACGGCACGTTTCATTCCGTCATTCCGTTTGCCTGCTATGTCCGTGGACTCAGCACCAGTGCCTGGGGATGGAAGCGCGATGGATCTGGGCGTCACGTCGGCCCGATGTACTGGGAGACGGTCCAGTCGGCGGCGGCGCTGGTCAGTCCGGCAGGATTGATGCCGGTGGACGATGTGCGGGTGCAGGGATATCTTGATGTGTTAGAGGACCGTTTGCTCCTGGAAAACCCGAATGCTGTCCAGCGGAGCCAGGGCGATTGGTTCCTCGCCGGGTGGCAATATCAGGGCGGACTGGAACGCACGTCCAATATGCACCTGGATGGAGACGACATCCCAGTCTTCCTGCGTTCGTTCCTGAATTGCTACGCCATCGACATCCTTCCGAATAGCGGGTACATCTTTAACGAGCACGCAGTGCGGGGTCCGGCAGACAAGATCTACGAGGAGGCAGCTTTCCTCGAACGCTTCCGCAACCTGCTCGTGATGGAAGACGGCCCAAACCTCTGGTTGGCCCGCGCCACGCCGCGCGTCTGGCTGGAACAAAGCAAGAAGATTTCCGTAAAGAACGCGCCAACCCACTTTGGAATGGTGGACTTTGAGATCATTTCCAACGTCGATAGCGGCAAGGTCAACGCCACGGTGAAGATGCCCGCCCGTAATCCACCCAAAGAAATCTGGCTCCGTCTGCGCCATCCCAAATCCGCGCCGATCAAGAGCGTCACGGTTAATGGCAAGGATTGGAAGGACTTCAACATGGACAAGGAATACATCATCCTCAAAGGACTGACCGGCACGGTTGCCGTGACGGCGCAGTACTAGCAAAACACCTCATATACCTGGAAAACAACATGCTCAACCAAGAGATTCCCAGCAAACCGCATCATACCGAAATCTCGTTCTACCAATCCGGAGGACGCCCGACTGCCCGATATGTGTCGGGGTCAACTGTTTACGAAGAGTCTCTGGAAAATGGCCGGTGGGTGGATCTGTATTGGTCCGCTGGCGGCCAGGTACAACGCGAGAATCTGACCGCGAAACTGCCGGGGCTTAATCCGTCACGTTATCCACTGGAGGGTTTCCAGTTGGAAATGGACGGACAACTCCTGCATAATCGTTGGGAGCATGTCGGGTCCAGTCGCCGTCCTGGTCTGCGGGCGGGTACCGAAGAGGCGGTGGTTGAACTTCGCCATACGGTCCGTCCGGTGAATCTGAAGATCGTCACAAGGGTGGACGGTTCGCCGGTTCTAGTCAGATACCTTGAGATCACCAATACTGGTATAGCGCCCGCAGCCCTCAGTCGGGTTGCCTCGTGGTCGGGACGCCTGTGGAGCAACGCCGATCGTCCCATCGACAGCCAGAAAATGTCGATCAACCCATCGTTTCCCAAAGGAAAACCGCAATTTCGTGTCGGTTTCCTGGCGGGTGACCGGTGGGGTGAAGAAGGTGATTTCACTTGGCATGACATCATTGACGATGCCTTTAGTCTGCGCCGTTTTGCCACTGGTCGCGCCTTTGGTTCGCCATACGCGGTTGTTGAGAATCTGGTAACTGGTCAGCGCTTCTTTTTGGCCCTGGCCTGGTCGGGAAATTACGGCATTGATTTCGACGTGTGCGACGGCAAGCACTTGTACGCATCGCTCAGTCCGATGGCACCTGCGCCACTGCGGGTGCTGGCCCCTGGCGAGATGGTCACCAGTCCCGAAGTTCATATTGCGCCAACCCACGGCAGTCTGGATGCCGCCGTGGCGCTCTGGCATCGCCATGTGCGTACCAGTGTTCTGCCGACGCGTCCGGCGGGTAAGGAAATGTACACCATTGCCGGGCGCGTCGTCGAAGAACCCGGCGAATGGATTCTGAAGGAAGTGGACATTGCCGCCGAGATGGGCGCCGAGGCCTTCATGGTGGATGCCGCCTGGTATGGCGCGGCCTTCGATCATTGGGGAGAGCAACGCGGTGACTGGACCGAGGGGTCTTGGCTTCCGGGTGGACTCAAGGGTATTCGCGACCATTGTAAAAAGCATGGCCTTTTGTTCGGACTTTGGCACGAAGCGGAGGCCATCGGAAGAAAGAGCCGATTGAAGGCGGATCACCCCGATTGGGTCCTGAACACCGACGGCGGTCAACAATGCGCCGAAACGCTTGATCTGGCCAATCCGGAGGTCTCCCGCTTCGTGGAGGACACCGTCCTGCGTCTGGTAAAGGAACACCAACTCGATTTCTACAAACTGGACTTCAACACCAATGTGCAAAAGGGCGGTCAAACTCTGCGGGATGGGTTCCTGGAAAGCGAGTTCTGGCGGCACCATGAGGTCATCCATCGGACCTATGACCGGGTACGCCGTGAATTCCCCGACGTTTGCCTGGAAAACTGCGCCTCGGGCGGGGCCCGGAATGATCTTGGCATGCTGTCGCGCTTCCATTACACCTGTGAAAGCGACTGGTCGATGCATCCCATCGCCATCCGCGCCATCAACGCCCTGTCATTGTTCATTCCGCCGGAAGCACTCTGCTACTATCACAACCACCTCAATTTCACCATGGATAAGCAGGCGCATTTCACCGCCGATATGGATACGCATCTGCGGGTGACGTTGTTCGCCGTCCCGGTTTTCGTCGGCTTCGGAGCCCAGGACGCGGATCGTTCAACCGAATTCTTCCAGAAAACCAAGCGCTACCTGCAACTGCACAAAGGTTTCTGCCGACCGGTGATCGCCGGCCATCCCGTTGTGTATCACCACACCCCGGATATCGGCGTGCTTCGTCCGGCAGATTGGTGCGTGCTGGAATACGCCGCGCCTGACCGCTCGCGCGGATATGCCGGCGTCTTCCGACTGGGCGTTGGAGCCGGCGAATACCGCCTGCGCCTACGCGGGGTGGATCTTGGCTCTGACTATCAGGTGACCCTCGATAATCGCGCCCAGACATTTACCATGTCCGGGCGTGATCTGGCCCTCAGCGGTCTGCCCATCGCACTCGACAGCGCCATGACCAGTGAATTGGTCATGTACGAGAAAGGAGCTGTTGCACCAGCATAACAATTCGGTCCATGTGGTCTTCCCCACGAATAGTGGACGCGCGGTAAGGGTGGCATAATAGTCACCTAATGGAGTCTCTCTATGCGTACGAACTCACCCCCACCAGAAACCGTTTGACCTGACGGTCTTATGTGCCGTCTTGCAGGTCAATCGTCAGGGCTACTCTGCCTGGCGGTGCCGCTCCCCCGCGCCCCGGCAGGTGCGGCAGGCCACCTTGCAGACCGGGATTCGGCAACACTTTGCGGACTCTGAGGGTACCTATGGCAGCCCCCGGATTCATGCCGATTTGCAGGCCCGGAACCTGGTCTGTTGTGTCAATACGGTGGCTAAACTCATGGCCCGAATGGGGTTACGTGCCGTAGCGCCCCGGCGTTATATCCCCCAGACCACCGACTCCCGCCATGGTTACCCGGTGGGGGCCAACCTGAGAACTGTGTCTGGCGGCTTTACATCAGGCGCTCCAGATGCGTCAACCCGGTCCGGGGGTGTTGCACCACCGTGACCGGGGCAGTCAATACGCCCGTACGGAGTGATGGAGAGCTTTTGGAGTAGCCTTGAAGCGGGAATATGTGTACCGGCACAAGTTCGCCACCCGTGCGGCTGCGCAGTCAAGCTTGTTCCGGTGGATTGCCGGATGGTATAATCCCGGATGGTATAATCAATGTCG
>JBAXGE010000146.1:0-5681 GCA_037139555.1 Phycisphaerae bacterium | reverse complement strand
CCACCTCTTAACTCTTAGCTCTCCCCAGCTTTCGCCCTCAGTTCCCCATACAGCCGCTCCATCTCCGGCACCGCACACCCCGCCGCCCGCGCCCGCCGGATCGGCTCGGCGTACATCGTCTCCAGTTCCATCTCCCGCCCCGCCAGATAATCCAGCAGCATACTCGGCTTGTACGGCGTCATCTGTTCGGTATGCTCCAGCATCTCCGCGATAAACGCCGGCGTGATCTCCCGCCCGCACGTCGCCCGCGCCGCCGCCGCCACTTCGTGCATCAGCGCCTCGGCCCGGCGGCGCAGGCCCGCATCGGCCATGATCCGATCCGTCAAAACCCCCGTCGCCACCGTCAGCCCGTTGAAGGGAATATTCCACACCAACTTCTGCCACCGTGCCAGCAATAAATCCGGCGCACACTCCACCGTAATCCCCGTGGGCGCAAACAACCCCTGCAACCACGTCAGCCGCGGCGTCACCCCCGCCGGCTCGTCATCGGCGCGATAATCAAACAATTTGATCTTGCCATAATCCGAATGCACCACATGCCCCGGCCCCACCACATTGGCACACAAAAAACACACCCCACCCGCCACCCGTTCCGCCGATACGAGCCGCGCCACCTGCGCTTCCACCCCCAACCCATTCTGCAATACCACCACAAACCCCTTCGGCGTCAGTGCCGGCAACATCTGCGCCAGCGCCCCGTTCGCCGTGGTCTTGGTACACAACAGCGCCACATCCACCGGCGGCATCTGCCGGGCGTCGTTATACACATTCACCTGCGGCAGATAAAAATCGCCCAGCTTGCTGTCCACCCGCAGCCCGTGCGTGCGCACTTGCTCATATCCGCTGCGCATCAGGAAATGCACCTCCACCCGGTCCGCAGCATGCCGGGCCAGCAGTCCACCATAAAACCCGCCCAGCGCCCCGGTCCCGAGAATGGCCAAACGTGGGCGACTCATGCGGGCTTGCTCTCCGGTATCGGTGGATTCAGCGGCCGCTTGGGATCACCCGCCAGATACAGCGTCTGCGTCGGGAACGCAAATTCAATATTCGCCGCCGTCAGCGCGGTAAACAAGCCCAGATTCACCTTGTCCGCGTGCGCCAGATACGTCCACAAATCGCGCCCCGGTTTCATCTGGTACCAATACATCACCTGCAGATTCAAACTGTCGGCATTGAAGTCCGTGAAATGAATCTGCGGCGGATTGACCGGCAACTCCAATCCCTCCTTGATCGCCGGCTCCTGCATCACTTCGTGGATAATCTCCAGCGCCCGGGCCACATTCGCCGGCGTGGTGTCGTACGTGACGGTTACATTCACGATCCGCCGCATACTCGGCCGGCGCGAAATATTCTCCACCCGCTTGTCAATGAACATCATGTTCGGCAGCGTCACCAGATTGCCTTCCAGCGTGCGCACCTTGGTCGAACGGAACCCGATATCCTCGACAAATCCATCCACGCCGTCGAACAAAATCCGTTCCCCCAGCACAAACGGCTGATCCAGAAACACCGTCACCGATCCGAACAGGTTTTTCACACTGTCCTGCGCGGCCAATGAAATGGCCAAGCCCGCCACACCTAAACCGGCCAGCCAGCCGGTCAAATCCATCCCAAACACATTCTGCGCAATCACCAGACTCAGCATCACCACCACAAAAATCCGCAGCGTCCGGCTGATCAACGGCATAATCAGGTCACTGATCCGGCTGGTGTGTTTCTTCACCGATTTTTCCAGCCCGAACTTGACCAGGTCCACCAGATTGAATAAAAACCACCCCAGTGCCAGAATCACCAGCAGGCTGATAATCTTCTGCGCCAGCGGCAGCAAACTCACATCCACATAAATAAATTGCAGCCCCACCGCGATCCCGCCGGTGGTCAGCAGCAGACTCAGCGGATTAGCCAGATCATGCAGCACAATGGATCGCGCGTGCCAACGCATCGCCTCGCACCGCTGGGCAAACCGCTTCACGATATACTTCGCCCCGCGTCCCGTCGCCACCCCGATCAACAGCGCCAGCACCAGACTTATCCACCCGCGCAGCGGTGTGCGTTCCCACGTCGGGAAAACCACTTCCACCAATTGATTGTTGGCATCATGCCGGATCGGCTGGGCCACCAGCGCCCGATACACCCCCGGCAGCGTCGCCACCGTCGCACTGGAAAATTGCCAGTGTCCCCCCGGCTGCCGCACCAGTTCAATCGTCCCCGGCACGCCGTTGGGCACCTTTTCATACACCCAGTCATGCGTAACCGGCCGGGGGAAAAACTGAAACCGCGTCACCCCCGCCTGCGCCGCCGTCGCCGCATCGGGCAAATCCTCCGGCCGGATCGTCCCCAGCCGGTCCAAGGTCTGCTTGAGCATCAGCGCCAGATCGCGCTGCTGATAAAAATCCAGATTCTGTCCCCTGAAATCCAAACACCCCAACGCCGCCGACCAATTCTCCTCCCGCCCATTATGCACCTTCCCCAGCGCGGCCAAAAACGTGAACATCGTATACCGCGGACTGCTGGGCGCAAACACCACCCCCGGATCGGATGAGGACGGCAGGTCCGTTTCCTGCGCGGTTATCACCGCCACCCGTCCCGGCTGCGTGGCCGGGGCCATCGTCGGCGCAGTACTTGGCTCTGTACTCGCCACCAACTGCGCCCGCGCCACCGGCGCATAACCACTCCACCCCAAACCCACCAGCAGCAAGATCAGCATCCAACGCATACGCATAACTTTTTACCCTGTCACAAAAACCATCCCGACCGTCTTGACCGGCACCCTGACATTGTACCGCCTGCCCCACCACCGCCCAAAACTTACTCCCGCGCCCACCAGCGCTGCGCCTCCGCCGGCAACCGCGCCAGCAGCCGCCCCGCCGGGTTCGCCCACAGCGTCAGCCGCACCGTCGCAATCGCCAGCGTCATCCCCAGCAGTGCATCGGACGGATAATGCGCATGGTTCAACACCCGCAGCACCGCCGTCACCAGCGCCAAACCATAAAACAGCGCCCGCGCCCGGGGATAAAACCACGTCAGTCCCGCCGCCAGCGCAAACGCCCCCATCGTGTGCGCACTGGGCATGGACTGATTTTTCGACCCCTGCCCCCACGTCAACCAATGAAAATCCCATTCGCTGCCACCCAGCACGGGCCGGCTGCGCCCCAACCCAAATTTCAGCGCATAACACACCAGCACCGACGCCACGCACCCCAGCGCAATCGCCAGCACCTTCCGCCGTCCATCTTTATCCACCAGCGCCACCGCCGCCAGGATCAGCACCGTACAGGTATATTGCCCGAATTGTTCGAGCATCTTGAGCTCCCGCGCCACATCCCCGCGCACCGCATCCATCGGCTGGCCCGCCTCCACCCACCTGATCACCGGCCCATCCAGCCATATCAGCGCCCCGGCCGTCAACACCGCCATCACCGCCAGTTTCACCCACCACGCAATCCGGTCGTCCGGATGCACGCCGGGCGGCTGAAACCAAAGTTGGGGGGTATCCGACGCGGGCATACTTTCGCATCCGTGCCAATGGGCGTATAGTTTGGGTAATCACGGGTCGTAAAACCGCCCGGCAGACCGGCGCGTACCGGCCTTGCAGCACTTACTTTAGAACGAATTGCGGGTAATAACAACGTGACCGCCCTCCGACACGAATATCCCCTCCGCTGGTGGGCCTGGGCCGATCTCCTCCTGATCGTTCTGGTCGGGGTGCTCTTTTTCCTCCCCGGCCTCGGTGCCACCGCCCTGTTCGACCGCGACGAACCCCGCTTTGCCCAGGCCGCCTACGAAATGCTCAATGGCGGCGACTACGTTGTCCCCCACTTCAACGGCAACCTCCGCCCCGATAAGCCGCCCCTGATCTACTGGGCCATGACCGCCAGCTACCGCGTCTTCGGCGTCACCGAACTCGGCGCCCGCCTCCCCAGCGTCCTCGCCGGTATCGGCACCCTGCTGGTCGTTTATTTCGCGGCGGGGCTGCGCTTTGGGCGGATCACGGGGCTACTGGCCGCCCTGATACTCGCGTCCGCCTCGCTGATGACCGTCATGAGCCGCTGGTCCACCGCCGATGCCACCATGGTCTTTTTCAATACCCTCGCCCTCGCTTGCCTCTGGCGGGCGTGGGACATCGGCCAGCGCGATCTGGTGCGCGGCTTCCTCCCGCGCGTGGATAACCTCACCCCCGAAGCCGGCGAACTAATCCAAAAACCTCACCCCGTACCCCCGTTTCTGGGTTTCAGTTGGACGCGCCAGAAACATGGTTGGGGCATCCTGCTCGTAAACACACTGGGAGTTCTGGGTAATGTGCTCGCTTTTAATGCCGCACGGTTCTTTCCCCTTCCGGCCTCCTGGGTGCCCGTGCTATTGGCTGTTTCGTTTGGGGTGATGGCGATTATTGGCCTCATGACCAATCCCCTGGCGCTGGTCTTCTGGCTGGCCGTGGCCGCTGGCACCATGACCAAGGGTCTGCCACTTGGATTGGTACTGCTGGTAGTCATCGTTTTGTGTATCGCCACCGGCAACTGGGATTCCGCTTGGAACGCTTGGCGCAAATCAAGCTGGCCCGAACGCCTGCTCCACCTGCCCCAATTACTCTGGGCCACGCTTCGCCACGCCCGCGTGCACTGGCTGGGCCAATTGTGGTCCGCCTCATGTGTCTATCTGGGTCTGGGCCTGATTACCTGGTGGGTCCTCGCCGCCGGCCAGGCCACCGACTGGGTCCTCATCAAACAAATGATCGGCAAACACGTCATCCAACGCGCCACCACCGGCGTGGACGGCCACGGCAAACCCCCCGGCTTTTTCCTCCTCACCATCTGGGCCAGCTTCTGGCCCTGGTCGCTGATTCTTGTCCCCATGGGCTATCACCTCGTCCGCCGCATCGCCGGCCGCATCGCCGTCCCGCTGGACCCCCGGCCCTACATCTTCCTGGCCGTCTGGATCATCCCCATCTTCATCGTCTTTGAACTCAGCACCGGCAAGCTGTTCCATTACATCCTGCCCATCTTCCCCGCCCTGGCCATCCTCGCCGCCGACACGCTGACCCAAAGCTGGCGCAACTGGACCGATGTCCTGAACGCCCCCTGGCTGCGCGGCCTGCGCTGGATCAATCTGGGCATCTGGACCGCGCTGGCGCTGGCCATCCCGCTGGGCCTCTGGCTGGGCCTCAAAGACCCCGGCCTGGCCTATCTGTCCATCCCCGTCGCCGCCGCGCTACTCGCCACCGGCGTGGGCGCCACCCTCGCCTGGGGCCATGCCGGCTGGCCACTGATGACCATCCTCGGCTACGGCGTCACCCTCATGCTCGCCCATACCACGCTGATCCCCAACCTCGCCGGCCTGCAAGCCACCAAATACGCCGCCCAGGACCTCTCCCTGCTCCGCCAACGCGGCAGCCAAATCGCCGCCGCCGGCTATCAGGAACCCACCCTCGTCTTCTACTGCGGCCGGCTGGAGATAATCGGCACCCCCGCCGAACTCATCACCCGCTGGCAAGCCGCCACCGCCACCGGCCAACGCTTCGCCGTCTCCATCACCCCCGCCTACCTCGCCGAACTCCGCGCTCAGGCCCCCAGCGTCTACGAAATCTCCCGCTACCCCACCATGCAACTGGCCAAAGGCAAGTTCCTCGACCTGATCATCATCACCAACTTCGACCCCCCCCCCCCCCCCCCCCCCCCCCCCCC
>JBAXGE010000145.1:0-5778 GCA_037139555.1 Phycisphaerae bacterium | reverse complement strand
TTAAGCTAACCCCAAACGCGCCATACCCATTTTGCCACGCAAAATCCGCCTGATGCGGAAAACGCTGCTTCATCCAGCGCGAACTTGCCCCTTTGATCTCCTGCACGGCCTGACTGATGGCCAGCGTACGGCCCAACGAAAACAGGATGTGAATGTGATCCGCCACAGAATTAACTTGGACCACGGGGGATTGCATTTCCCGCAAAATGCCAATGATGTAGGCATGTAATTCTGCGCGAACCGAGTCATCCAACCAGGCCTGACGCTGTTTGGTACTGAACACCAGATGCACATAGACACAGGCCAAAGATTGTGGCATAAAGAATACCCCTGATAGGTAAAGAATGCGGGCATGATAACAGATGACCTGCCACGGACCAATCAAATAGTGCTCCTACAGAGCACCAGACGGGGGGAGGATGTGGAGGGCGGAGCCATCCCTACCCAGGGCGTTGCCCTGGGCTATATAAATGCCGCCCCGTTGGGGCGAAGAAAAGCCTCATTCCCCCGTGACGCCCAACGAACCTTTTTAATGTAATCCATACCGTGCCATCTTGCGGTACAGCGTCCGCACCGACACCCCCAGCAGTACCGCCGCCCGGGTGCGGTCGCCCGAGGCCTGCTTGATGGCTTTGTCTATCGCCTCGCGTTCGGCCACATCCAGCTCGGGCAGCATGGCGTCATCTACCTGAGCCCGGCGCACGTGCTCGGGCAGCATGGTCTCGGTGATGGTATTGCCCGAATTCAGGATGAGCACACTTTCCAGCACGTTGCGCAGCTCGCGCACGTTGCCCGGCCAGCCGTAGGTCTGCAGCCGTTGCATGGTGATTTCTTCGATGACGGGCAGATCCAAACCATGTTCCAGACATAACTTCTGCAGCAGCGACTGGGCCAGCATGGGAATATCGCTGGTGCGCTCGCGCAGCGGGGGAATATCAATCCGCACCACGTTCAGGCGGTAATACAGGTCCGGCCGGAAGCGCTTGGCGTCCACGCACTGCTGCAGGTCCGCATTGGTCGCCGCCAGCACGCGGACATCCACACTCTTTTCCTGAGTCGAACCCACCGGCGTGATCTTGCCGGTTTCCAGCACACGCAGCAATTTGGCCTGCAGGCCCAGTTCCAATTCGCCCACTTCGTCAATAAATAGCGTCCCGCCGTGGGCAGCTTCGAAGTAGCCCACGGTCTTGCTGGCCGCGCCGGTGAAGGCACCGCGTTCGTGGCCGAAGAGTTCCGACTCCATCAGGCTCGCTGGCACGGCGGCACAGTTGATAGGGATAAACGGCCCGGCCTTGCGCGGCGAGAGTTCGTGGATGGCCCGGACGACCATTTCCTTGCCCGTGCCCGACTCGCCCGAGACCAGCACAGTGCTTTTGAACCCCGCCACCCGGCGGATGGTGTCGTAAATGTGCAGCATGGATTCCGATGTGCCGATCAGATTGGCGATCTGGCTTTCGGTCTTGTTCTGTTCGCGCCACTGGGTCATATCCACGCGCATGCGGTGGTGTTCCAGCGCACGGGCCACCACCTCCAGCAGTTCCGGCGGGGTGAAGGGCTTGGTCAGATAATCAAACGCCCCCGCCTTCATCGCGGCCACCGCCGACGCCACGGTGGCGTTGCCGGTGATCATGATGATCTCGACGAGAGGTTCCTGAGCTTTGACCTGTTCAAGCAGGGCCAGCCCGTCCATATTGGGCATCCACAGATCGGTAATCAGCACATCCACATCCGCCGACAGCTTCAGCAGCGCCTGGGCGCCGTTGCCGGCGCGCAGGACGTGATAACCCGAGTCTTCCAGCGCATCGCCGATGGCCTGCAAGACCGAACGGTCATCTTCTGCCAGCAATATGGTGCCCAGCGACTTCATGGGGTGCGGTCCGGTTAGATATTCAGGTCGGTCTTGGTCAGGATGCTTTCGAAGATGTACCCGGCGGCTTCGATATTGGCCCGGGCGCCTTCCAGCCGGTCAATGACGGCGACGATCTTTTCGACCACCGCGCCGGCGTCGGTAAGAATCTTGGCCGCTTCCAAAACCTGCCCGCCGGTGGTGGCGATATCCTCCACCAGCAGCACGCGGTCACCGGCAGTGATCTTGCCTTCGATCATTTTGCTGGTGCCATAGTCTTTTTTGCTGTTGCGGACGATGACAAACGGCAGCCCGCTGGCCAGACTGGTCGCGGCGGCCAGCGCCACCCCGCCCAACTCCGCCCCGGCAATCAGGGTCGTCGCCGGCCCGCGCCGCGCGGCAAAGCGACTGCCCAGCGCCGCGAGAATATCGGGCTGGGTTTCAAACAGATACTTGTCCATGTAATACTTGGACCGCTTGCCCGACCGCAGGAGAAAATCCCCTTCCAGATACGAGGCCTCTTTAACACGTTTCGCCAGAGCAGCATGATCGAGCATAAAACCGACTCCTATAACAAAGTTAAGGCCCCATTGTAGCAAATTTGGCCGGATGTGGTAATCCCACCCGAAAGCAGGTTCTCCCCTGCGTATTCTCGTCGCGTCGTTGCGCCGTTGCGTGAGCCATTTCCCCCCGCCAGACTTGGCAAACCGCCCCACAACGTCTACGCTTAGTTCAGGAGGTGGCCTATGCCCGAAGGTTCCTTTAGCCCAATGTCTCTGCGGATGGTGGCCATGTTGCGTTCGGGACAGTATGAACGCTGCGGGGCCTATATTGAAGAATTGCTGCGCACGCACAGCCCCGAGGCGTTGTATCTGAATACGCTGATGCCGGCGATTTTTGCTCTGGGTGAACAGGTGCTGGCGGGTAAGCTCGCCGCCGCGGAGATTGTCGCCCCGATCGCCTGTGTGCGGGCCCAAATGGAAGTGGCCCGCGGCCGGATGCAGCGCCGCCCTCGGCTGGGCAAGAGCATGCTGGCCACCTTTATGCCCGGCGATATCGAGCATATCGGGCTGGTGGCGATCAGTCACTGGCTGGACCGCGACGGCTGGGATGTCACGTATACCTATCCGCCCCCGCCGCGGGACGTGCTGGTGGCCGATATTCTCAAGCGTCAGCCGACTATTCTGGCTATTTCCTGCGGCATGCCCAAGCATGTCGTCACGGCCCGGCATGTGATCCAGGACCTGCGGGCCGGGGGTTACGCCGGGGTAATCTGGCTGGGTGGAATGGGGATTAATGTCATGCCGGACCTGTTTGCCCGCAGCGGGGCCGACCATACCGCGCCCAATATCGTGGCCTTTACCCGCAAATTGGCCGAGATTTACGGCTACCAGACCGCCACGCCGGCGGAAATTGCCTGATGGGGACCCGACCGCCTGCCGATAGCGTTGCCAGAGGGGTAGGCTAGCCCTTAGGATACGGGCAATATTAGGCTCATCTGGTATTTCCGGAGAGCTTTGGGTATTCTGCCCCAACGGGGCAATATTTGTATAGCCCAGGGCAACGCCCTGGGTAGCCGCGATCGGGCCCGCGTAGTGCTCTGAAGGAGCACCATTTATAACGGCAAATCGTGCTCCTTCAGAGCACCGGAGGCTGGTCGCACCAAAACCCAGGGCGTTGCCCTGGGCTTTATAAATTCCGCCCCTTTGGGGCGAAGACAGTGCTTGTTTCCCGGTAATACAGGATGAATCCAATATTACCCCATACAGGAGTTATCCGCATGGATCTGGCCCAGCTTAAAGCAACCTTCCACACCCGCTATGGCAACACCGGCCCCGTAACGGTGGTCCGCGCCCCGGGGCGGGTAAATCTGATCGGCGAACATACTGACTATAACGATGGCTTTGTCTGTCCCATGGCCATCGAACGCGCCACCTATATCGTGGCCCGGCCCCGGCCGGATGCCGTGGTGCGAATGTTCTCGCTGGTCAGCAACGAAGAAACCCAGTTCAGTCTCGACCAGACGGTCAGCAAGACCGGCCCCAAGTGGTCGCTGTATCCGCGCGGCATGGCCGAGGCGCTGCGGCTGAAGGGCTTGCTGACCACCGGCTGCGACTGTCTGGTGGCCTCGGATGTGCCGCTGGGCGGCGGGCTGTCGAGTTCCGCGTCCTTTGAGGTGGCCACGGGGCTGATGCTGCTGAAGATCAATGGGAAAACGCTACCGCTGACGGAATTAGCGCTGGCGGCGCAGTGGGCGGAGCATCAATATCCCGGCATGCCCTGCGGGATCATGGATCAATTCATCTCGGCCATGGGGCAGGCGGGCCATGCCCTGCTGCTGGACTGCCGCGATCAAAGCACCACGCACGTGCCGATGGATGACCCCAGCGTGCAGATTCTGATTGTGAATTCCAACGTCAAGCATGAGCTGGTGCAGGGCGAATATGCCGCCCGGCGGAACCAGTGTCAGAATGCCGTGACGTGGCTGAAAAAGAAATACCCCGCCATCAAGTCGCTGCGCGATGTGACGATGGACCAACTGGATTCCGCCCGGCTGGGCATGGACCCGGTGTATTACAAACGCGCCAAGCACGTGATCAGCGAAATCGCCCGCACCACGGCGTTTGCCACCGCCCTGAGCCAGCGCGATCACGCGACCTGCGGCAAGCTGATGTATGCCTCGCATGAATCGCTGCAACATGACTATTCGGTATCGTGCAAGGAATTGGATTTGTTGGTGGAACTGTGCCGGGGGCAAAAGGGTGTGTACGGCGCACGTATGACCGGCGGCGGTTTTGGCGGGTGCATCGTAGCTCTGGTGGAAACGAGCGCGCGGGCAGAGATTGCCGAAGTGGTGGCGCGGGAATATAACCTGCGTACGCGTCTGGAAGCGAGTCTTTTCGCCACCGTGGCCAGCGCGGGGGCGAGTGTAATCGAGTAATACCCATGACCCAAGCACCCGATCATGTGCATGTGGCGCTGCGGCAGTTGGCCCAGGGCCAACCCCTGAGCCGGACCCAGATGCGCGACTTTATGTCGCGGATTCTCACCGGCGAAATGGAACCCGCCCAGATGGCGGCGTTCCTGACGTTCTATGCCCAACGCCTGCCCACGGTGGACGAATTGGTCGGCGCCATCGGCATCATGCGCGAACACGCGACCATGATCGCTCATCCCCACGACAAAGCCATTGATACCTGCGGCACCGGCGGGGTGCATTCCAATCTGATGAATATCTCCACTGCCTCGGCCATCGTGGCGGCGGCGGCGGGCGCCAAGGTGTGCAAACACGGCAACCGCGCGGTGACCAGCCGGTCGGGTTCGTCCGATGCGCTGGCCGCGCTGGGTGTGAACATCAATACCACCCCCGAGCAGGAGGCCCGGTGTCTCAACGACATCGGCCTGTGCTTTGCCTTCGCCCCTCGGCACCATCCCGGCATGAAACATGTGGCCCCCATCCGGCAGGCGCTGGGCTTTCCGTCCATCTTCAATATGGTCGGCCCGCTGGTGAATCCCGGCGCGGTCAAACGGCAATTACTGGGCGTGCGCAGTCCCGAGGTGGCCCGTTTGCTGGCCGAAGTCTTGCACCAGTCAGGCAGTGTGCGGGCGTGGGTGATCAGCGGACAGGACCCGAAAATGGGCCGACTGTGCGAGGTATCCATCACTGGGCCGACGCATGTATCCATGCTGGATCAGGGGCACGTGACAGAGTTTGAAATGAAACCCGCCGCGCCGTATGTGGCGACGGATTTGCAGAGTCTGACGGTGGAATCGCCCAGCCAATCGGCGGCGCTGATTTATCAGGTGCTATCAGGGGCCAGCGGGGCACCACGGGCGATGATCATTACCAATGCAGCCGCCGCGTTGTGGGTGGCCGAGGTGGCCAAGGATTACGCCGAGGGTTTGACCTTGGCGACCCAGGCGCTGGATTC
>JBAXGE010000144.1:0-5791 GCA_037139555.1 Phycisphaerae bacterium | reverse complement strand
TTGTCCTGCAAGGCTTTGTTTTCCGCCGACAAAGCATCGCGTTCGGCCTTGGTCTTATCCGAGCAACCAGCCAGCGCGCCCATGGCCACAATCCCGGCTACCGCCAGTGTCAACAGCGTACGGTTCAACATGTGTTGTCTCCTTAAAATATCGCGTCCGGCAGGTATCCCCTGCCATGCACGTATCTATTCTAACTCCCGGCGGGGGGGACGCAAGTGTGACGAAAATTCCCGCCCCGCCGGTTTTCGGGCTAATAACTGGGGGTGGAATATTTTTTCTTGCATTCTCAGCCGACTATGTTATCCTAAAAGCCGATAGGTTCCGATCGGCAACGGGCCGGTTGGTGAAAAGGGAAAGTGGTGAAATACCACTGTGGACGCGCCGCTGTAAGAGGCCTAAAGCGTCAGAATGCCACTGGAAGGACTTGTTAGCACTGGCTCCCCGCCAGGCAAGTCCCGTCCGGGAAGGCTTCTGAATTACTGCCTCGAGCCAGAAGACCTGCCTGTCACTTGGTTGTCGGTCCTCGCGATACAGGACGATAGACACTGCCCCCTGATTCCGTTCGTTGGCCTGAGCCTTGCGTTACGGCTTTTTCTGGGCATGTTCCCGTCTATCCAACGCCAACCACATGGCTCCCCGCCTGTTGTTCCGGGGATTTGGGAGTTTTTCTGATGCGTTCGCTCATGACCACTGCGTTGCTTTCTCTGGCCATCGGGGCTATCCCTGCCTTCGCCGGTTCCTCCAACCTCAATAATGTTCAATACTGGGTTGGCACCGGCAGCAACCAAGCTGGCTTTGTGGTTGATTTCCAGCAAGGCCCCGGCAGTGCTCTGCTCTGGGGTTATCGTTATAACGGTTCCGCCACCGCTTGGGACATGTTCAGCGCGATTACCGGCAGCACCGCCATCGTCAATGCCGGCTACGCCACGCCCACACCGCCGGCGGGTGCCGATAGCCGCCTGTCCGCCAGCCTGTCCTCGTATACCCCGTTCCCCGGTTTTGCCCCCCCGGCCAACCTGTTTGTAGACACCATCAGCTATACCGGCACCGGTGGCGCCCCGGCCTTTGCCCGCACAGGCGATTTTCTGGTCTCCTGGGCCTTTCTGGAAAGTTCCGACGGCACGACTTGGGCCGAAGGCAGCCCCACGGCAATGGCCACCAGTCTGACCTACAACCATTTTTATGCCTGGTCCTACTCGGGCCAATATCTGCCCCCCGATTATAACTTTGCCTACACGGCCCCCGGCGCCTTGACCCCGGTTTCTGTACCCGAACCTACGGCGCTAAGCCTGTTGGTTCTGGGTGGGATGGGCGTTCTGCTCCGGCGGCGTACCCGTACACAGGTCTAAGTTTATGCGGTCTCGACACCCCTCAGCATTCTCGCTGGTTGAACTCCTCGTGGTGGTCGCCATTATTGGCGTCCTCTTGGCGATGGTCGTCCCGGCCATGGGACGGGCGCGGGCCCAGTCGCGCCAGGCCGCCTGCGGATCAAACCTGCGCCAACTGGGGCTGGCTGGGAATATGTATAACAATGAATGGAATGGATCGTACTGGCCCTATTTTGCCGTCCCGCCCGGGGCCAATCTGGCCAGTGGACGGGTTTGGTGGTTTGGTCAAGAAGGTGCTGTGGTCAATGGCCAGCGGCACTTGGATAAATCAGCCGGCCCACTGGCCGGCTATACCGCCAATTTGGCCAAACAGCTCCAATGCCCTGACTTTCCCTATACCGACCCCAACTTTAATGCCAAATTCGATCAGCCCGCCGCCAGTTATGGTTATAACGCCTTCCTGTTTGGTAATGATCTGTTTGCCGGGGGGTTGCTCCGCAATACCCTCAAACGGGTCAGCTACTTTGGAGGGCGTACCAGTGAAGTTTTCATGTTCGCCGATGGCATCCACGACGATTTTTCCGATGTGGCATACAATGAAGGCCATTACCTGCAATATCAGGCGAATCCCGCGTCCCGTTCGGGCTATGCCCATTTCCGTCATGACGGCAAGGCGCAGGTGGTATTCCTTGATGGCCATGTTGAAGCCATGACCCGCACCACTCAGGTCCACCCCCGCACCAACGATGCGGGTGGTCTCTGGGCTAATCTTGCCAGTCCGGATGGTTCCCGCCGGATATATGGCTATGACCAATAAGACACTGGGATGGACCTTGTGCCTGTCCCATGTACCCCCCGTACCCAACAAAAACCCCAAGCCCGGTGGCTTGGGGTTTTGGCTTATATGATTGGGTAGCGCGGGCAGGGGCTTATTCCGCGTCATCCTTGCTGCTGCCATCAAAGGCCTTTTCGGGGACGAAGTCCACACGTTGGGCCAGGGCTTCCAGTTTAATCCATTGCTGCGTGAACCATTGCTGGTTCCGCATCCGCATATAGTAAGCCAGCATCATTTTGGAGTCGCTGAACTGGTCCACCGGCATGGGCCGGAAGTCCGCCAATTCCAAGGCATACACGCACAGCGTGGCACTGTCCGGCACCACGGCGGCCGTGCCTGCTGCGATGATGCGATCGCCAATGCGGATCGGTTCCGCTTGCGGCGCGGGGGCGGAAGTGGTGCTGGGCCCCATATTTACGCCGAGGTTCTTTGGTAAACCGCTGGCCGCCTGAGTCTTGCGGGTCAGGCCAATGGCCGCCTTTTTCACTTCGGGGATGTTCCCAATAACCGGGATGGGCTGGGCCATACCTTGTCCCGTCAGGATGTTCTGCAGCGAATCCGCAGTAAACAGGCCGGTATCCGTGGTCTGCCATACCCCGCCGGTCTTGCGTACCGCCGCCTGCAGCCCGATGCCCGGGGCTGCGGCTACAATCGTCTGGGCCTGGGTCACATAGGCCTCAAAGGCCGTTTTCAGATTCAAATCGGTCACCACTTGGGACCGTAATTCGTCCGTCAGTTCCTTGGGGGCTTGAGCCGGTTCAGCCGTCAGCACCCGGGCCACATAACGTCCGCCCATGGGGTCTTGCATAATCGGCAGTTCAAAGCGGGCCTGTCCGTGCAACTTCTGGGCCACGCCCTTGGGTTCGGGAATAAACTCGCGAATCGAGAAGATTAACGCGGAGGGCTTGAGGAAATCCGCCCCACTACGGGATTCCGGATTGGCCATCCGCACGCGGGCATCGCCCAACCCTTTCAGACTGTCCACACTGTCGGCAGTCTGCCAACTACCCAGACGGATTACGGTGGGCAGGTAACCAAATTGTTTTTCGACGGCCAGTGCCACCGTTTCATAATTCACCAAATCGCCATCCAACAAGCGGTAACCTTTGGCATCGGTTTTGTTCCACGGGCGGCTGGTCAACTCCGCAATTTTATCGCTGATCTGTACCGTCAGGCTCATGGCCCGGGTGGAGAGAATCTGTTCGATAATCCGGTCGCGTACCGCGTCAAAACTCGGCGCGGTGGTCGGTTGGGTGGTGGCGGGTGTTTCGGCAAACTGACTGGGGTTCTCGCGATAACGCTTGAAGGCTTCGGTCAGGTCTTCACGGCTGGGTTTCATATTGCTGCGAATCTGGGCGTAATCCACTTTGATATATTCGATCTTGACGCGGTCGGGAATCTTGTAACCGAAGGGGAAATGTTGCCCGGCCACTTCGGGCGGGTGTACCTGATTGGGCAAGACATCCTTATACAGGTCAAACTGGGCCTGAATGGCCGCAGCGGGGGGGACCACCTGCTTGGCATCCACCGGCGCCAGCCGGGCATCCAGCTTGATAAACCGAATATTCAGTTCCGAACGCAGACTGGTGGCCAGATGTTCCAGCTCCGGCAGGCTCATCTGGGTGGCGCTTTCGCGGGCAAATTTCAATACCTTCATGACTCGGGTCATAGTGGTAACGGCTTGCCGCAGCGTGGCTTCCGAGGTGTTGTAGGTGGTGAAGAACGTGCGCAACTGCTCGGTGCTTAATTTGGCTGATTTGATGAGTTCAATCACCTCGTCAGGGGTGACGGCAATGCCGAATTTCTCGGCTTCCTGATTGAGCAGGAACAGACACAACGCGCGATCGCGTCCATCCAGCGTTGGGATCAACTGATATTGCAGTTGCTGGGCCTCTTCCTTGTTGCCAGCCTTCCAGGTAAACTCCAGAAATGCCTGCAAGTAACGCAGGTAATTCTCGGTGCCGAGGACATCACCGCGGACCAATTTCTTGCCCGCCAGCGTGCCAACTTTGACCTTATTGGGCTGGTCGCCTCCACCCCGGTTCATAACCTGAGGGATGGCCACAAAGGAGATCATCAACAGGGAGCCAAAGATCACCATCAGGATTTTGGTGCGTTTGCGTAGAAAGTCCATCGTACAGCAAGCCTCCGCATTTTAAGTCGCGTCAATTACGAAACATACCAGCATAACCGGAAAGCGGTGGTTTGGGCAATCAACCCGTAACCGACTTGCTGGCGTTCCTAACAAAAAAGGCCACCGCCGGTTGGGGCGATGGCCTTGGGGGGGCATAGGGATGATTCCGGCGGATCAGGCCAGATTCATGGTCAGCAGGAATTCGCGGTTAGTTTTCTTCTTTTCCAGCCGGCTCTTGAGCAGTTCCACGCCTTCGACGGGGTTCATGTCCGAGAGAATCTTGCGGAGTTTGTAGACCAATTCCAATTCCTTGGGGTCCAGCAGCAGTTCTTCTTTACGCGTGCCGCTGGCGCCGATGTTGATGGCGGGGTACGTGCGGCGTTCGACCAGACGGCGATCCAGGTGCAGTTCGCTGTTGCCGGTGCCTTTGAACTCTTCGAAAATGACCTCGTCCATCTTCGAGCCGGTATCAATCAGGGCGGTGCCGATGATGGTCAGGCTGCCACCTTCTTCGATGTTACGGGCCGCACCGAAGAAACGTTTGGGCTTCTGCAGGGCGCCGGCATCAATACCGCCGGAGAGAATCTTGCCCGAATGGGGCATTTCGTTGTTGTAGGCACGGGCCAGACGGGTGATCGAATCGAGCAGAATCACCACATCGCGGCCGTATTCGACCAGACGCTTGGCCTTTTCGATGACCATTTCGGCCACGGCCACATGCCGGCTGGCGGGTTCGTCAAAGGTCGAACTGATGACTTCGGCCTTGGTGGCGCGTTGCATTTCGGTCACTTCTTCGGGCCGTTCATCAATCAGCAGAATAATCTGGTACACCTCGGGGTGATTGGTGCTGACGGCGTTGGCAATCTTCTGCATGAGCACGGTCTTGCCGGTACGTGGCGGGGCCACGATCAACATCCGCTGGCCCTTGCCGATGGGGGTGACCAGATCCACGATCCGCATATTGATTTCGGTGGGGATGGTTTCCAGAATCAACCGGCGATCCGGGTGCAGGGGGGTCAAATCTTCAAAGTTGACCTTCTCGGGCAGCAGGTTGGGGTCTTCCATATTGATGGCTTCGACCCGGAGCAGGGCGAAATAGCGTTCCGATTCTTTCGGCGGACGGATCTGACCGCTGACAATACAGCCGGTCTTGAGGCCAAAGCGGCGGACCTGCGAGGGACTGACATAAATATCATCCGGACAGGGCAGATAGTTGTATTCCGGGCTGCGCAGGAAGCCGAAGCCATCGGGCAGAATCTCGATGACGCCTTCGCCGTACATCAGGCCGTTGTCCTGAATGCGCTTCTTGAGAATCTTGAAGATCAGGTCCTGTTTCTTCAGGCCGATGTATTCTTCGATGGTTTCCTTCTTGCAGATTTCGTGCAGTTCCGCCACGCTCATGCGTTGCAGTTCCTGCAGGTGCAATTCGGAGCGTTTGACGGCTTCGTATTTCTGATGGGTCTCATCGTCGTAGACGGTTTCCAGTTCGGCATC
>JBAXGE010000143.1:0-5795 GCA_037139555.1 Phycisphaerae bacterium | reverse complement strand
TCCGCCCACTGGCAGATCAAACCCGTCGCCTGGCGCCACGCGCAAGACCTGCCCGGCCAGATCATCCCGGCCGTCTGCGCCCAACGCTGCCTGCCCGGCGGGCTCAAAACCCCGCCCGCATGGGCATAATCCGCATGGTATTACGCAAGCCTTTATCTCCACCGGCGTTATGCTGTTGACATAATTCGTATACCCGCAGGGTTGCGTGCGGACGCCAATAGCGTCTAATATGCCCCTTTAGTATGTTGTTCGCGGAGTTCGCAATGTCGGCAGGTTACAAGTTCATTGGATATAGCGCCGTACTGACAGCTGTCCTTGCCGTCATCGCCGGCTGCGAGAGCCCGTTTGCCAGCGCCGACCGTGATGCCTATCGTCTGGTTGACCAGCGCCAACGCGAAACCCTTGGCAGTCCCTCTCAAAGCACCATCGGCACCACGGAACTCAACACCGTCAGCCCCGAAGCCTACGATAAGACCCCCGGCAGCACCAATACCTTGTCCCCGGAGCTGCGCAAGTTACTCGATACCCCTACGGCCAGCGATACCACGACCCCCCGGGTGAACGAAATACCCAACCCCAACAGTACCCAACCCGCGACCCGAAGTTCCACCGATAGCGCTGGCCCCACCACCCAGCCGTTGGCCGCGCTGCGCAATCCTTATACCGACATGTTGCGCCAGCAGGGCTTTGTGGCCAGCGCCGACGCACCCGAAGCGCCCGTCTTTCCCCGGCCGCTACCCAAGGGTCAGACTCGCAAAGTTTACACCCTGGCCGACTGCTTTAATCAGGCCCTGACCGGCAATCGCGACTACCGCAGCCGCAAAGAGGATTTGTATCTTGCCGCACTCGATGTCACACTGGCCCGGCACCAGTTTGAGCCACGCCTGTTCGCCCAAAGCACAGTCGGCCCCACCGGCCACGGCGAAGGCAGCGATTACGAAACCGCGCTCACCGCCACCCAGACGGTGGGCGTGCGACAGAAATTGCCCTATGGCGGGGAAATTATCGCCTCATTTCTGGCGGGGAATCTCAACCAACTGCGCTCCACGGTCGGGGATTCCACCAGTGCCCAGGCCATTCTCGAAGCCCGCATCCCCCTGCTCAAAGGCGCGGGAATGGTGGCTCAGGAGGACCTGATCCAATCCGAGCGCAATCTGATTTATGCCGTGCGCGATTTTGAACGCTATCGGCGCAGTTTTCTGGTCAGCGTGGCGGGGCAATATTTCAATCTGGTCAACCAGCGCGCCCAGATCGTCAATCGGTTGCGTTCCGCGCGCAGTTATACCTTCATGCGCCGCCGCAGCGAGGCACTCTTCCAAGCCGGTCGGCAATCCCTGCTGGACGTCCAGCGTGCCGCCCAGTCCGAACTCAGCGCCAACAACGACCTGATTACGGTAATCGAAAACTACGAACTGGCCGTGGATAATTTCAAGATTCTGCTGGGCATACCCATGACCACCAACATTGATGTGGCGCCCGAATATCTGCTGATCAAGCCCCCGCAACCTGATGAAGCCGCCGCGGTGGCCACCGGGCTGAATCTGCGTCTGGACCTGCAAACCCAGCGCGACCGCATCGGCGACAGCGAGCGTCAGGTGGTGCAGGCGAAAAATAATCTATTGCCCAGTTTGGATCTGACCGCCAAAGTCGCCAGCAGCAGCGATGCCACGCGGCGCAGTCTGGCCCCCCAGTGGGATAATCTGGATTATTCCGCCGCCGTGGTGCTCGATCTACCTTTGGATAAAGTCTCCGAGCGTAACGACTACCGTGCGTCGCTGGTCTACCTCGAACGCTCCCGGCGTAGTCTGCAAACTTCCGAAGAAACCGCCACCTTACAAATCCGCTTGGCCCTGCGTTTGGTCCGGCAGCAGTTGTCCTTGCTCCGGCTCCAAGCCACTAACATTGAAATGGCCCAGCGGCGTAAAGACTTCTCGGATATTCAGTTTCGCGATGGCAAAATTAACAACCGCGATTATTTGGAAGCCGAATCCGCCCTGCTGGATGCCCAAAACCGCTTTGCCCAAGCGTTGGCCAATTTACAGGTGGCAAGCCTGCAATATCTGCGCGATACCGACCAATTGCGGGTCACGGCTGAGGGCAAGCTGATCCTGCCCGAGGAGCCCCTCGGCGCCAGCACCCAGCCTGGTGCCAAAATTCCCGCCACCCAGCCCAAGTAGTCCTACGCGAATATTGCACAATCGCGAATGGTACGTTAGCATGAGGGTGGTAATTTTCGCGTCTATGCTGAGGGCACATGGCCAAAACTCCCCAAGCTCTGGTTCTGGTACTCGATGATGATGTCATGTTTCATGATGTTATCGCCTTTTTATTGGCTCCCCATGGTTATCGCTGTGTCTGTGTGGAAGACTGGGCCAAGGCGCAGGTTGCCCTGCAAAAACATCGGCCTGATGTGATCCTACTCGACTTTCATTTAGGCCAGACCGATGGCCTGACGTTGGTGCCCAGCATCAAAAAACTATTGCCCAATGTGCCCGTGGTCCTGGTCACCGGCGACAGCAATGTGGATGTGGTCGTCCGGGCCATCCAATGCGGGGCCTTTGATTTCATCGCCAAACCGCTGGACGAAGCCCGTCTGCTGGCCACCATGGCCAAAGCCGTTGAGCATCACCAATTACTGACCGAACGCGAAAACACCTCCGGCCCCGGCGGGGTCAGTGGCCACTTCGAAGGCATCGTCGGCGCCTCGCCCCAGATGCGTACCACTTATGGCATTATCCGCAACGTGGCCCCCACCACGGTTACCGTGCTAATCAGCGGTGAATCCGGCACCGGCAAGGAACTCGTCGCCCGCGCCATCCATCACCGCTCCGACCGCAACAGCGGTCCGTTCGTGGCCCTGAATATGGCAGCGATACCCAAAGAACTTGTGGAATCCACCCTCTTTGGCCACGAAAAAGGCGCCTTCACCGGCGCCGACCGTCAGCATATCGGTGCCTGCGAAGAAGCCACCGGCGGCACGTTATTCCTCGATGAAATTACCGAGATGCCGTTGGAATTGCAGCCCAAACTGCTGCGCTTCCTGCAGGAACGCACGTTCCGGCGCGTGGGCGGTCGGCAGGATTTACAATCCGATGCGCGCATCGTCGCGGCCACCAATCGCAATCCACTGGCCGAAGTCCACGCGGGACGCCTGCGGCTGGATTTATTCTATCGCCTGAATGTCATTCCCATCCCCCTGCCGCCACTGCGCGAGCGCGAAGGGGATATTGTCCAACTGGCCCGGCACTTTGTGCTGACCATTGCCAAGCAGTACCGCAAAGATTTTACCGAACTCAGCGATTCCGCCCTGCAACGCCTGCAGGAAGCCCGCTGGCCGGGTAATGTCCGCCAGCTTTATCACACCCTGGAACGCACGGTGGTCCTGCATGAAGGCACCGTTATCACCGTCGAAATGCTGCCGCACAATTTGGACCAAGACCCCATGGCGGCAACCGAAATCTACGCGCTACCCATACCGGAAACCCCCAAAACCACCCCAGCCACTCCGGCCCCGACGGTACCCCAGCCGGGGCTCAGTGAAACGATTATTCCCATGTTGGACCTGGAAAAGCAGGCCATCGAGCGGGCCATCCACCTTTCCGGTGGCTCCCCGGCCCGGGCCGCGCGGGCGCTGGGCATTTCCACGGCGACGATTTACCGCAAAATTCGCAGTTTTGGTTTGAATGTGGACGAGAACGTCCCACAGGCATGAGGGGTTATTGCCGCTATCAGCCATGCAACATCCAATGCCGTCAGGCGTTATAACAATAATGGCAAGGCGCGGCCATGGCATCTCGTGATCATTGGGTCACCAATTACGACGCGTTTGAGGCGGGTATAGTGAGGATCGTACCATGATGAAACGCAAATGGATTAGCGCCCTGGCCGTTATGACCATCGTCAGTGTGGGCCTTTGCGCCGATCCCGCCAAAGACCCCAAGGAACAGGCCACCGAACTCAAAGCCAAAATCGAAACAATCAAGCAGCGCGTGGAGACGCTCAAAGTACGCAATCCCAAAGCTGCAGAAATTTGGCAGAAGCGGTTGACCGACACGCAGGCCGAATTGGTAGAGGTGGAAAAACTCATCGCCAAAGAGAAAGAGCCCGAACCCGAAAAACCCAAAGCAGTTTTGCCGGAGACGGCGAAATTGGATACGGCCACCAAAGAAATCCATGACATCTTCAAAGATGAATTCGCCAAAACCTCCAATACCGCCAAACAGGAACTGGCCCGTCAACTACTCACCGCCGGCCAGCAAGCCAAAGAGGCCAACGCCGAATGTTATGCCCTGTTAAAAGAGGCCGTGACGCTGGCCGCCGCCTGCGGCGATGCCGAGACCGTCACCACCGCCCTGGCGGAATTGACCGCGCGCTTTCAGGGCGATTTTACCGCGCTGCAACTCGAAGCGGCCGAGAAATTAATCCTCACCGCCACCGGCAAACCTGCCGTCCAGGCCATGCTGGCCAATCTATTTTATGAATTGTCGCAAACCGCCTTCCAGAAGGACGACCTGACCACCGCCGGCAAATATATGCTCAAAGCCGTGGCCACCGCCAACAACGCCCAAGACCCCGCGTTAGCCAAGCAAATCCAGGGCTACCAGATGGATTTGCAATTCTACCAGCTGGAATACGCCAAAGTGGTCGTGGCCAAAAAGACTCTGGAGACCACCCCCACCGATGCGACCGCACTGGCCATCGTGGGCCGTTATACCAGTCTGTTCAAACAGCAATGGGATGATGGTTTCAAAATGTTGGCCCAAGGGGATCAGCCCGCCTTGAAGACCATCGCCGAATTGGAATTGATGCCCGAACGTAAGCCTGAAGGCACGTTGGAGTTGATTGACAAGTGGTGGGAACACGGCCAGACCAACGACACCCAACCGCGGGTGAAACGCATTGCCTGGGAACGCGCCTTGGCGTTTTATGAAGATTTGGGTGATGCGGTTGCGGGCTTGGCCAAAAGCAAATATGACAAACGCAAACTGGATTACTCCCGCGCCGCCCTGGCGTTGGGGTGGACGCAGCGCGAAGTGGAACTGGCCAGTTTGATTAATCTGGACAAACATGTAATCTCCGGGACGTGGAAAAAAGAAGATGGCGTCTATAACGGTACGGCCGTGGGCGGTGTGACCCTGCTCGAATTTGCCCGCGCCCCACAGGGCGACTATGAACTCAATCTCCAATTTATCCCGCACGGCAATCGCTACGCCATCCTGACCCTGCCGGTGGGCGATACGGTCGCGCAGGCACTAATATTCTCCCGGGGTCGGCTCGCGGTCGTGCTGACTTCGCCCCGATGGAGTGTCCCTGTGGCGCAATTGGAAGAACGCACCCAGTTGGGGCACTTTATCTCCGGTGTGATCCGTAATCCCCAACCTGTGCGGCTGATAGCCCGGGTTCAAACCACCGACAAACAGGCTACCATAAGCCTGCGGCTCAATGGCACGGAAGTGCTGAACTGGAAGGGCGAGCGCAGTCTGCTGGGTGCCCCCATTGCACATAAACCCAAAACCGCCGGAGTACCCGCCCTCGGTACCGAAGGTGGTGAAGGGGTCGCTCTGGGTTCGGCCAAACTCACCATGCTCACGGGTAAAATGACCAACCCGGCCGCGAAAAAGTGATTTTCTACACTTTATCTCCGGGGACAGAATTAATCCGTCCCCACCCGGTTTTTGTGCCGCAGAACCGTAACTTTTTGTCCTCCCCACTGGCATAACCCCAGCCCCTAGGCTATGCTTTTTGTATTGCCTGAACTGGAGTTCACATGCCCTCCCGCGTAACCGCTCAACCCG
>JBAXGE010000142.1:0-5810 GCA_037139555.1 Phycisphaerae bacterium | reverse complement strand
AGTCTGGGATGACTATGGTCAGGATGGCGAGGATTTTGCTTGCTTTTGGTTGGTGGCGTGGTTAAAGTTCGGCTTTGCGTAGCGCGTGGTTTTGATTTGGGGTTGTGTGATGGCTTCCATTCGGAAGATTATGGATCTCGTTTGTTCGGGACGGTCTGACACGAACGTCCGCTTTCTTGATTTGCGGCGGTTGCTGACGGGTTTGGGGTTTGCGGAGCGGATTAAGGGCAGCCATCATATATACAGTCACGAGGCGATACCCGAGATTTTGAATTTGCAGCCTGTGGGCGGTGGGAAGGCCAAACCGTATCAAGTTAAGCAAGTCCGCCAAGTTGTGCTAAAATACGGCATGAGTATTACGGAGCGTTGATATGAAGTACGAAGTTATTATCTATTGGAGTCAGGAAGACAAGGCATTTATTGCCGAGGTTCCTGAGTTGCCGGGGTGCGCGGCGGATGGTGCCACGCAGAGCAAGGCGTTGGCAGCGGTAGAGAAGGTAGCGCAGGAGTGGATGGAAACGGCCAAGTCGTTGGGCCGGGCAATTCCGGTGCCGCGTGGGCGTTTGCTATATGCCTGATGTGGGTGCTGGTCGGTTGGGGGGGGCAATTACGAATTAAAATACAGGGAAGTCATGGCCAGAGATGGCCATGGTACGATTAGGCAAAAAATGAAACCGCCCCGGGGGGGCCGGGGCGGGGTGTAGATGAGCTTGGGAGCCTGCGCTTACTTCAGCGGTTCGAAGATGGATTGCGAGCGGATCATCACGCGGGCTTCGCCCAGCAGGTGGAAGGCCTCGATGTGCATGTTGCGGCGGTGGAACTGGCAGACGACCACGCCCATGTATTCGATGGCGCCCAGCTCGTTGCGTTTGGTGTAGCTCAGGCCGTCCTGTTCGGCGGCGATGCGGAGCAGTTCGGCTTCGGAGGTATCCACCAGCGCGTCGGTGATGTGTTCTTCGTTCAAGGCGAGGTAATACTGGAAGGTTTCGGCGAGTTGCTTATCAAACTGTTTGTCGCCTTTGCAGGGAATCTTTTCGATCAGGCCGTGTTCCGGGGTGGTCTTGATGCCAAAGCCGGCCACTTCGGTGACGGTGGCGTTGCGGCGGGTGACGGCAATCAGGTGGCCGCCGCCGGTGAGGAGTTGGACGGTGACATCCATGTTGCCATACAGGCGGCTGCGCCGGGCATCGGCGGCGAACAGTTCGGGATGCAGGGCGCGATCATAAACCAAAACATTGAGGCCGGCAGAACGGGGCTTTTTGGAATGAACACTCATGGGGGTCCACCTTTCGGAAACGACTATAACTGCACACTCGAATTTAATAGGCAACCGTCGCTGGCGAGTGTGAAACCAACGAACGGGGCACGACTTACAACTAAAAGTGGGCGAAGATGCGTACGTTTCTGTGAAAAACGGAGTCGGAAAATTTCGCTTACGATGGCGCGCCAACCCAGTGGCCGCGCTGGTATACTCTCACAGATAACGTTCGCTTCGCTCCAGCCATGTATAGCATTATGTTTTGTTAGGATTAAAGCAAGATAATTTTTCCGGTTTCGCAAACAAGGATAAAATGGATGGAAAATACACCTCTGGCAAATGATGCGGTAAAATTGCCTAAGCCATTGTCAGGCAATACGTTGCGCATGCGTCAGGTGGGCGATTTTTATGTCGCCGATAATGCGGCGTTGTGTGGTAACGTCGCGGTGGGTAAAGATGTAAGTGTGTGGTTTAATGCGAGTGTGCGCGGGGATGTGGCGGCGATCTATTTGGGCGACCGGGTGAACGTACAGGAGGGGGCGGTTTTGCACTGTGATGGGGGTAAAGACCTGGTGATTGAGGCGGAGGTGACCATCGGCCACGGCGCGGTGGTGCATGGCCGGCGGGTAGGGGCGGGATCACTGATTGGTATGAAGGCGGTGGTGCTGGGCGATGTGACGATTGGGAAGGGATGTATTGTGGCGGCGGGATGTGTGGTCAGTCCGGGAACGGTGGTGCCGGATGGAATGGTGATTATGGGGATACCGGGCAAGGTGGTGCGGCCGGTGAAGCCGGCGGAAGTGGAATTTATGGCCGGGAATATTGCGCATTATGTGGAGTTGGCGCGGGCGCATGTGCAGACGCCGGAGAGGTATTATGGGGTGGCGGAGGGAGTGTATTTGGGAGTTAAGAGTTAAGAGTTAAGAGTTAAGAGGTTAAAGGCGGGGCGTTTTTTTAGGATGATGGTTATGGAATATGCTGTTGTGATGGCCGGGGGGGCGGGGACGCGGTTGTGGCCGATGTCGCGCGGGGCGACGCCCAAGCAGTTGTTGAAGTTGGCGCATGGGCAGTCGTTGCTGGGGCATACGTTGGCGCGGGCGCAGGGGTTGGTGGCGCCGGAGCGGCTGATGATATGTACGGGGGCGGGGTTTGTCGGGCCGATTACGCAGGATATGCCGGGGCTGCATGCGGGGCAGTTTTTGCCTGAGCCGGAGGGACGCGACACGCTGAATGCGGTGGCGTATAGCGCGGCGGTATTGGCGCGGCAGGACCCCGAGGCGGTACTGGCAGTGCTGACAGCGGATCATATTATTACGCCCGAGGCGAAGTTCCGGGAGATTGTGCGGCAGGCGTTTCATTTTGTGGCTGAGCATCCCGATGAGTTGGTGACGTTTGGGATCAAGCCCACGCATGCGGCGACGGGGTTTGGGTATTTGCAGCGCGGGGCGGCGCTGGCCGAGGGGGTGTGGCGCGCGGGGGCGTTTAAGGAAAAGCCGGTGGCGGCAGTGGCGGAAAGTTATCTGGCCCAGGGGGGGTATAGCTGGAACTCGGGGATGTTTGTGTGGCGGGCGGAGACCTTGTTGGAGCAGGTGCGCGTGCAGGCGCCGGTGAATTATGCGGGGGTGATGGAGATTGCCGCGGCGTGGGGGACGGCGCAGCAGGAAGCGGTATTGCAGCGCGTGTATCCGACATTGCCGAAGGTGAGTGTGGATTTTGGGATTATGGAACATGCGCCGCGGGTGGCGATGCTGGAGATGGATTTGGCGTGGCTGGATCTGGGGGCGTGGACGAGTGTGGCGGAATTGCTGACGCCGGAAGCGGCGGGGAACCGCGTGCTGGGGGCGTGCGCGGTGACGGTGGACAGCGCGGAGAATCTGATCATCAGCGAGACGCCGCATGTGGTGGCGACGCTGGGGTTACGGCGGATGCTGATAGTGCATACGCCGGAGAGCACGCTGGTGTGTCCGCTGGACCGGGTGGAAGAAATCAAACAGGTGGTCGCGGCGGTACGGGCCCGGGCGGGGGCGCGGTATGTCTGACGCCGGGCCGGTGCGGCCGCAAAAATTTCTGGCGATCGATTACGGGCACAAGCGCACGGGGCTGGCGATTGGTGATGATCAGATGCGGATGGCGCTGCCGCTGGATATGTGGGCGGGGATTACGACGGTGCAGTTGGTGGCGCGGGTGAAGGAATTGGCGCGGCAGGAACGCATCAGCCGGATTGTGATGGGGTATCCGTACAACATGGATGGCAGCGTGGGGCCGCAGGCGAAATTGGTGGATGAGATTATCGCGCAGTTGGAGGCGGCCACGGGGCTGCCGGTGACGCGGATGGATGAGCGGTTGACCAGCGCGGAAGCGGAGGGGCGGCTGGCGGGGCATTTTACGCGGCTGCAAAAGCGGCAGAGGGTGGATGCGCTGGCGGCGGCGGCGATATTGCAGGATTATTTGGGGACGCTGCCACCGCAAGCGCGGGCGGAGGGTGCGGAGTAGGACGGGGGGAGTCTCACGCAACGGCGCTACGACGCAATGGAGATACGCGGGGGGAGGCGCGGAGTTTGCTTTGGTCGCAGCCTTCCGGTAGCATCACGGACTAGGCCCTGATCTACACGTCTTAATGGTTGGCCACCGCACAACCCGTTCCCGCCCATAGACATGGGTGATACGATCGGTTCTTATGAACAGAAAGGCTGGCAAGTCATGGGAAAAAGAATAAAGTTGATGAGTTTGGTGATTGTTGTGGCTGTGATGGTTGGGTTGGGGGTATGGGTGTTCGTACATAACACCGGGGCCGGGCGGACATTCAGCTCGACGCTGGAACTGGAGGTGACTATTCAGGAGAAACCAAACGGTGTCTGGGGGCCGCTATACGGCACACCGACCGCAGCGCCAGTGGTGATTCCTGCCTGCCACACTTGGTGGGTGCAGCCCCGGGGTGGCACCACCATTGCGCAGGTAGTGCAAGAGGTACGGGCCAAGTCCATTCCCGGACTACGCCTGGGGTATGAAACGAGTGACGCGGATCTGGTGCAGTTGGAGGAACTCACCAGCCTGCAAACACTGATCCTCGAGGGCACGCAGGTGACTGATGAGGGCCTAGTACACCTAAAGAAGCTCAAGAGTCTACATACGCTGAAACTCGGTGGCACCAAGGTGACGGACGCGGGCTTGGTGCATCTGAAGGAACTCAAGAGTCTGCAGACGCTGGGACTCGATTACACGCATGTGACGGGTACGGGCCTCGCGCATCTAAAGGAACTTAAGAACCTACAGATGTTAAACCTCACTAGGACGCCGGTGACGGAAGTTGGCCTGGCGCAATTAAAGGAACTTAAGAACCTGCAGGGGGTAGACCTAGGTGGCACGCCGGTGACAGACTCAGGTTTAGCGCAGCTGAAGGAACTCACGAATCTGCAGGAACTGGACCTCTCAGACATGCCGGTGACGGACGCGGGTTTGGTGCATCTGAAGGAGCTCAAGAGTCTGCGAGAACTAAGCCTGGTGGGCACGCAGGTAACGGGTACGGGCCTGGCGCAGCTGAAGGAACTTAAGAACCTGCAGATGCTAAACCTCAACCATACGCCGGTGACGGACGCAGGTCTGACGCAGTTGAAGGAACTCACGAGCCTAGAGATGCTGGACATCAGTTACACGCCGGTAACGGACGCGGGCTTGGGGAATCTAAATCAACTTAGGAGCCTGCAGACGTTGAACCTCAGTAATACGGCAGTGACGGGCGTTGGTTTGGTATACCTAAAGGGACTCAAGAACCTACAGACGCTCCTCCTCGTGAAAACGCCAGTGACGGATGCAGGTCTGGCGCAGCTGAATGAACTCACGAGCCTGGAGACGTTAGACCTCAGTTACACGCCGGTGACGGACGCGGGCTTGGGGAACTTAAATCAACTAAAGAGCCTGAAAACCTTGAACCTATGGGAAACGCATGTGACCGACGCGGGCCTCGCACAGATCAAGGAACTCGGGAGCCTACAGACGTTGATCCTTTGGAGAACGCAGGTGACCGATGGGGGACTGGCGCACTTGAAAAGACTCAAGAATCTAAAGGCACTTGACCTACGGTTTACGTATGTGACGGATGCGGGCTTGGCACACCTGAAGGAACTCACAAGCCTTCAGTCGCTGAACCTGACAGGCAGTCAGGTGACGTATGCAGGCTTGTTGCACTTGAAGGAACTCAAAAGCCTGCAGTCATTGAACTTGACAGGCATGCAGGTGCACTATGTGGGTGTTGACGCTTTGCGCAAGGCATTGCCTGGCTGCGCGATCTCGTTGCAGTAAATGACGGGCATTGGCGCGGCGACGGTGGGGGTGGTGATGACTTTGGATTGAAACTCGCGCTGGGGGTCAGTCGTCCCGATGGGACTCGAAGATGGTGGGTTACCCACCGTTGAAACGATGGGCTATTGTCGTGGCGTCCCGATGGGACGCGGGGATAGCGCGCTTTTGGTGGGGGGTGGTTGGTGGGGATTTTTGATTTGTTTGACTGATAAAGCGGTAAAGCCGGGGTACCGGCATTACCGCACTCCAAGAA
>JBAXGE010000141.1:0-5852 GCA_037139555.1 Phycisphaerae bacterium | reverse complement strand
CTGCAACATCCTATCCCACCATGCGTTATGCTATCATTACAGGTGTATTCCTGTCGCAGTGGCTTTTGCTTGAGGCGTGTTATGAAGTGGCAACAGATCGCGCTGGGGTTGGGTTTGGTGGTGGCTGGGGTCGTTTGGGCGCAGGCTCAGGCGGCTTGGGAGAATCCCAAGGCCAAGATTCCCCCCGCCGCAGCGCCCGCGCGTATCAGTGGAGGCGAGAGCTTTCCGCCGCTGCCGTTGCCGGCCACGCCGGTGCGGCGTACCGAGCGCAAGCGCGAACCCGCGCCGCCGGCGCTGGTGGGCAAGA
Source organism: Phycisphaerae bacterium (assembly GCA_037139555.1). Lineage (GTDB taxonomy): Bacteria > Planctomycetota > Phycisphaerae > WQYP01 > WQYP01 > JBAXGE01. Next base: position 5,545 of record JBAXGE010000141.1, on the reverse strand, counting down.
TTACCCTCAACGTGACCGATGGCACCACAGTTTCTAATTATCCCACGGTGGCGCTGGATATCGAAAATTTGATGAATTACACGAATAACCAGCTCAAGCTGCGTTATCGTTTCATCGAAACCGACTTGACCAAATTCAGTTACTCGCCCGTCGAGTTGCCGGTGTTGTATATCACCGGCTGGACCCCGCTGCCGGAGATCGGCGAACCAATCCGCCAGAAACTGCGCGAGTATCTCATGGCCGGCGGGACGTTTGTGGTGCATGCCAATTGCGGCCGGCCGGAATTCAACGCCAGTTTCCGCAAATTCCAGGCGCAATTATTCCCCGATCGGCCCATGGCGCCGCTGCCGCTGGACCATGCCATTTACTCGTGCCTGAACAAAATAAAAACCCTGAAAGTGCGTGAAGGCAAGGGCGATTGGAAAGAAGTCCCCGCTTATCTGGAAGGCATGTATATCGGTTGCCGCGCGGCGATTATTTACAGTCCGATTGATATTTCCTGGGGCTGGGATGCCCAGGCCCAGCCCATCGAAGGCGGCATCCTTTATGCCCAGAACGATTCGCTGCAATTGGGCGCCAATATGCTGACCTACGTGCTGGCCAACTATGAATATGGCCGGGCGTTTGAGAATACCAAGATTTACCATCAGGCCGACATGGCCACGCGCGATCAATTGGTGGTCGCCCAGCTCATGCATAATGGCGATTGGGACCCCACGCCCCATGGCCTGCCGAATTTGCTGAAATTCATTGACAGCAATTCCACACTGAATGTGCAGTTCAAACGCGTGGCGATCAATCTCGACGAAACGGACGCTCCCAAGAATCCGATCCTGTATATGACCGGCCTGCGTAACTTTGCCCTGACCGCCAAACAGCAAGCCCACCTGCGCGACTATCTGGGGGCGGGGGGAATTCTGTTCGTGGAAGCGGCCATGGGCTCCAGTGCCTTTGATGAATCACTGCGTAAGACGTTGGCTGAGGTGCTGCCCGGGTCCAAGCTGGAACCGCTGCCCCTGAACCACACCATATTCAACAACGTCTTCAAACTTCAGCAAGTGCAGTATTCGCCCCTGGTTCAGTCCGTCGAGCCGGACTTGAAAACCCCGCTGCTGGAGGCGGTGGTCAAAGACGGCGTCCCGCAGGTGATTTACAGCCGGATCAGTCTGAGCAACGGCTGGGAACAATTGCCCAATCCGTATGCCAAGAGTTATCAGGATCAAGACGCCCTGAAGCTGGGGACGAATATTCTGGTGTATAGTTTGACGCATTAAGCCGTAGCTTTGGCGCTAACTTCACACCACAGAACAATTATTTACGTGAAGCCTGGCCACGTTGGGGTTACCATAGTGAGTATGATGAGTGGACCCTTACGCTACACGGCTGCCCGTGGCGGGCGGGAGGCCGGGCAATGACCGAGCCGACCTTGCCCCGGGTGGGTATTTTTGCCCCCGAGAGTCCGTACCATGCCCCCGCGTTGGTGCAGTACGCCTGGCAGGTCATTGGTTCCCTGCGACAATATGGCTCCGGACAGGTTGAGACGCAGGTGCTCAGTCCGCATTGGTGGCATCTGCTGGGACGTATGCCGTGGTCGGTGGGGCAGATGTGCGATGAAGTTATCAACCGGCTGGGGAATCATCCTGACTACCTCCGGCGGCGTTTGCGCCGGCGGTGTGACAGTTACCATTTCTGCGATGCCCGCGACGCCCATTTGACGGCGGAACTCCCTCCCGGCCGGGTGGTGGTCTGTTGTCATGATCTGCATCCGTTTACCAGTGTTCTGCAGCGCGGTGGTAATCCGCTGCGCCAGGCCTTGGTACGCCAGCAACTCGAAGGTCTGCGCCGTGCGGCAGTGGTGCTCTACAGCACCGAAACCCTCCGGCGTAAAATTCTCATCCATGAACTCCTCGACGATGCCCGGCTGGTCTATTGTCCGCCCGGCGTGGCGGAGGTGTTCCGTCAGTCCGCACCCCCGGCGGAGAATCTGCTGCCGCGCGTGCGGCAATGGCTGGCAGGGGGGCCGTACCTGTTGCAGGTCGGCGGGCAGTATAGTTTGGCAGAGTTCCGCATCACGCTGGCTCTGCTGGCCCATCTACGCCAGCAAGGCTGGCCAGGACGGCTGCTGTGGATCGGGCCACCACCCACCCCGGCGTGCGCGGTCGAGGCCGAGCGCCTGGGCGTGTGGTCGTATGTGAGTCATCTGGAAAACCCCACCGAGGTGGATCGCGCCGGGCTGTATCATGGTGCGGGCCTGGTGGTGGTTCCACAGAGCGAGGATACCTTTACACCCACCTTGGCCGAGGCTCTGGCGTGCGGGAGCAAAGTGTTGGCACGGGCGCTGCCGGCGCTGGTGGAAATCGGCGGGGATGTGGCCACCTATCTGCCAGAGGACGACCTGGCCGCGTGGTGTGCAGTCGGCGGGGATTTGTTGCAGCGTCAGGAAGTTTACAGCGAACGCGCCCAACGCATGCGCCGGGTGGCCAACTTTGACTGGGCCATCCATGCGCAGATCATCATGCAGGTACACGCGCGGTTACGGCAATAGCAGAGTTAATAACCGGAGTGCTGCTGGTCTTTCACATAGGCATTCAGCGCGCCCAATACCCCAAAGACAATCATGCATAGCACCATCTCATTGACCGGATTGGCACTGAAGGGGTCTTGGGTGAATATCTTGACTGTAAGCAATCCCCAAACGCCATAAAGCACCACAACGAATACCGAATAACCCAGCGCGAACCAGCCTCCGAATTCGCGGGCCAAAATTTTGAACTGGTCCGGGATGCGGTTTTGTTTGAGCAACAGATACGCCAGAATCAATACGGCTGCCCCCAGCGAAACCCCCAAAAGGGCGGTATCCAGCAGGTCATCGGGGCGCTTGTGGTGCCAGCCAAAAAAGTGCATGGCCGCACCCGCACAGGCTAATATGAATAAATCGCCAAGGAGTTTTCCAATTCGCATTGTCATGGTCTCACCCATACAAATAGCCAACCATGTACCCGCTGCCTATAAATAAGGATAGGTAAGTCCCGATTAGAAAGCAAGATATTTAAGGCTATTAAGCGTTGGGAGGGGTGATATACGTCAAACCCGGCAGCATGATATTGACTGTGGTGCCCTCGCCGAGGACGGATTCCAGCCATACATGCCCACCCAAGTCCATCACCAGACTATGGATGATGGTTAGGCCCAAGCCCGGGTTGTTACCATTCCCGCCGGACTGGACGCCCTTGGTGGTGAAGAAGGGATCAAAAACCTGGGGAACATGTTCGGGTTTGATCCCCGCCCCGGTGTCCTGAAATTGCATCAGAACCTGACCGGCCTGACTGTGGGTACGTACGGTAATTACGCGATTGTGCAGCGGCGAGATGCCGGCGAAGGCGTCTTCGGCGTTTTGCAACAAGTGGGCCAGGGCCTGACTGAAACGCTGCCGGGGGACTTCGACCATACAGGTGGATTGCAGGTCCAGTTCCAGTTTGATGCTATGCTGCGTGAGGGTGGGCTCGACCGCATCGGCGAAGCGCAAAATTTCTTCGGTCATATCTGCCATATCCGGCGCACTGTCGCTGGGCCCGCTCATCGCCAGCAGGCTCTGGGTGATATAACTGATCCGGCTGGTCGCTTCGTTGACCATACGCAGCGCCCGCTTCATCGTGGCCGGGTCGTCGGTATCCAGCGCAAAATCCACCATGGTCGAAGCGCCGCAGATAATATTGTTGAAGTGATGGGCCACGCCCGAGGCGAGCGTACCCAGGCTGGCCATCATGCGGGTACGCGAAAGATTGCTTTCCAATTCCTTACGGTTACTGATATCACGAACCCACGCCATAACCCCCTGCAATTCGCCCGCCCCATCCAGCACCGGCGAGAACATCAGCCCCAGATAAAACCAGCGTTGTCCGCCGGGGGGGACAATGGCGACTTCGATGCTGTTGATGGAACGCTGGCTCACGCTGCGGCGGAACACCTGGTCCAGTTCCACCCGCTGCTCGGTCACCACCAAACCCAGCAAGGGCTGGCCGATCATGTCATGGGTATCGTGAAAACCCCAAAAGGTGCCAGCCCGCTGATTGGCGGCGCGGACCATCCCGGTGCAGTCCAAAGTCAGCACTCCTACGGCCGCCTGAGCTACGGCGGCTTCATAAAATGCCGCGCCAAAGGGACTGGCCGCATTGGCCCAGGGCCGCATCTGCGTGGGGACGGGTTGGTACGTGGCGTTGGCTAAGGGTGTTTGGTGGGGGGCGCTGGGTGGATGGGATTCAACCGTAGGGGACAACGTAACCGCGTGGCAGGCCGGTAATGACTTGCCGATCAGTTCGTGTTCAGATTTGGCGGACATGTCGGTCATGATGATCATGAACCTCCATCTTACAACAGTCAAAACATGAAACAGCGCACGTTTGACCAATATGTAGCTTAGTCATTAGGTCTCTTGGGGGCAAGTAAAACATAGGAATTCGTGAGTTTGGCAAGAAAAGTCGCATTTGGGAATTATTTTGTTCACGGTTAAAGAAATCTCCCCGAACCTGCCTAATATTGCTTGAACGACGCGTGCGACCTCTTTTGGGAAAAGCATTATGAAGGCGGTTAGTGCATATCTGGAGACGGAAGACCCGGATCAGATGATTTCCGGGATTTGGGCGGATTTAGCCGTGCAACTAGGGGGTGTCCGGCCTGAGTTGCTGATCTGTTTCATTACTGCGCCGCTGGCCCGGCATGCCGCCGTGATTACCCAGGCTTTGGTCGGGGAACTTGCCCCGGTGCATCACGTGGTATGCACTGCCGAGAGTGTGGCGGGTATCGGGGCGGAAATTGAGCTTAAACCGGCCCTGTCTGCCTTGGCGCTGTGTATGCCTGATGCGGCAGTTCGGCCGTTTCATATTGACGAAGAAGACTGGGACGCGGTCTTGGAGGGGGATCGGCTGGGCGAATTGATGGGGCCATCGGACCAAGTTCAGGGACTTATGATTTTGAGTGATCCTTTCAGTGCCCCAATTGTGCAATTATTGCAGAAACTGGACCGTGATTATCCCGAAGTCCCGGTGTTTGGCGGTATGGCCAGCGGGGTGAATCGGCCGGGCCAGGTGGCGCTGATCTGCGACGGTAAGGTAGCCCATCGCGGGGCCATCGGCGTGGCCTTTACCGGGGCGATTGAAATTGATACCGTGGTCTCGCAGGGGTGTCGGCCAATTGGTACCCCCATGCAGATTACCCGTTGTCAGTCTAATGTGATCGAAGAACTGGGCGGGGTGCCAGCCATTCAGGCCATCGAGGCCATGATTACAGGTTTGTCCTTGCAGGACCGGGTATTGATGCAGTCGAAGGGGCTGTTTATTGGGGCGGCGGTGGATGCCCGGCATCAGACGCTGGGGCCGGGGGATTTCCTGATCCGGTCCTTGGTCAGTGTGAAGGCTGAAACCGGAGCCGTGGCAATTGGTGATTATGTCCACCAGGGGCAGACGATTCAGTTTCATCTGCGCGATGCGGATACCGCCGATGCGGAAATGCGGCTCTTGCTGGAGGGGGAAGTGCTGTTATCGGGAGT
>JBAXGE010000140.1:0-5981 GCA_037139555.1 Phycisphaerae bacterium | reverse complement strand
AACCTTTCAGCACGCCCTGACCGATGATGGCGCTGGGATCAAAGACCAACGCCACGCGGGGACGTTTGGGTTCCGGGCAGGTTCGCATCAGGAGCTCCTTGCGGGGCTAATCTTTTAGACCGCTGGTGGCAATGCCCTGCACAAAATAGCGTTGGGCAAAGAAAAATAATACCACCACCGGCAAAATGTGCAACAAACTTGCGGCCAACAGCAGGTTCAGATTGCTGTTGCCGTACTCGTCGTTGAACAATTGCAGACCAACACTCACAGTATAATTATTGGGGTCTTGTAAGTAAATGAGCGGACCCATAAAATCTTCCCAAGCCGCCGTGAAGGCGAATAAGCCCACCGTAATCAGACTCGGTTTGCTGAGTGGTAATAAAATACGCGCCCAGATCCCAAACGGACTGCATCCGTCCAGCATTGCCGCCTCATCCAGCGACCGTGGCAGGCTCATATAAAACTGCCGCATCAGGAAAATATTGAACGCCGAGGCGCCCAGAAATGCCGGCACGATCAGCGGGAATATCGTGTTCACCGCCCCCAACTGCCGCCAGATCATGAATAGCGGGATCATCGTCACCTGCCCCGGCAGCAGCATCGTGGCCACCAGCAACCCAAACAAAATATTGCGCCCCGGAAAACGGAACCGCGCAAATCCATATGCCACCAGCGAACTGCTGAGCACCGTACCCACCACCGCCAATTCCGTGATCACAATGGTATTCAGCAGATACAACGGAAACGGCCGGGCCGTCCACGCATCCACATAATTCCGCCAGTGCGGCGGCCAGGGCAACCAGGAAAAATCCGGCGCACTGGGCAAATAGCGGTTGAAACTGGTGATCAGCGCAAACCCCAGCGGGGTCAAAAATACCAGTGCCAACGCCACCACCAACCCGTGCAGAAATATACTCCCGATCGTGCGCCGCAACGAGGGAACCTCATTCATTTGCGTTCCCCCTCATAATGCACCCAGTGCCGCGCGAGATAAAACTGCAGCGCCGTCAACCCGGCCAGAATCACAAACAATACCCACGCCAGCGCTGAGGCATACCCGAATTTGAACTGCTCGAACGCCATACGGAACAGATACAGCGCATAAAATAGCGTCGCATCGTCCGGCCCGCCTTTGGTGATCAGAAACGCCTGCGTGAACACCTGAAACGCCCCGATGGCCCCCAGAATCATATTGAAAAAAATCACCGGCGAGAGCATCGGCAGCGTGACATGCCAGAACTGCCGCCAGCGTCCCGCGCCATCAATGGCCGCAGCCTCATACAAACTCGTGGGGATATTCTGCAGCCCCGCCAGAAAGATAATCATGCGCCCACCCCCGATGGTCCACAGACTCATCATCACCAGCGCCGGCAGGGCCCAATGCGTGGTTTCCAGCCACCCCTGTTTGGGGATGCCCGCGGCCCCAATAACCTGATTGAGCAGGCCATACTCGCGGTTGTATACATACCCCCACAGAAAACTCGCCGCCACCGCGGGGACCAGCGTGGGAATATAGAAACACGCCCGCCACACTCCCTTGAGCCGCAATTCCTGATTCAGCAGCACCGCCAGCAGCAACGACCCCGTCAGCCCCAGCGGCACCGCCAGCGCGGTATACAGCACCGTGTTGATCAGGGCTTTCCAAAACAGCGGATCGGCATACAGCCGCTGGTAATTGGCCGCCCCGACAAAGTCCGCATGCTTTAAATCGTAATTGGTCAGCGACAAATACAACGACGCCAACATCGGCCCGGCGATCAGCCCGAGAAAGCCGATCAGCCACGGTGAGATGAAGATGTAACCCCAAAGGGATTCACTGCGGATGCGGGGCATGAATCGGCCTTGTGGGTTATTCCTGATTTTGAGATACGGTGACCGTACTGCCGGTACCTTCCGGCATCACCATAATCACTACTTTCGTGTTGCTCTTGGTGAATTCCTTGGACACCATGCCATTGATCTCTGCTGAAGTTTCCTGCGTATAACCCGAGGTGCGTAGCTTGCTATCGTGATAGGCCATCACCACTTTGGGGGCTGATTTCGACTGATATTGCGTGACGAACACCGTCTTGCCATTTTCCTCGCTCTTGGCCGAACTGATAATGGTAGAGCCGGGATACAACGCCAACTCCCCCGGCCAGTCAGCGGGTAGTTTTTGGCCCCCGACAGAGAATGTACTGCCATCCTTGCCCACCGCCTCAAACGTACCGTCCTGGCCATTGGCCTTGATGGTGACTTTCTTGCCGTCCTTATCGGTAAATTCCGTCACGCCACCCGTACCGCCAATGCGCACCGTACCACCATTGTCCGTGGGGATGCTGATGCCTGAGGTGACGGCTTCATTCACTTTGGTCTTGCCCCACCAGATTAGACCACCACAGATAATGCAACTCAATAGCCCCAGCGCCACGAAAATCAGCAGCACGATCAGCAGTATTTTCTTCCCCTTGCCACCTTTGGGGGGCTGGGGTTGATTGATCACGGGATTGGGGATGTTGCTCATGGCACGGCTCCTATATCTGGATAACGACACGATACGTTCGACCACAGTCAGAATTAGCCAACAGACCGCGACTTATATTACCCGAAGCCGTCTCAAGGCGGAATAGGAAATCGCTAAAATGTAATTTACGTGTCATGGTCCCTCCCCGACGCGGTCTGTACCCCTCGCGTTTGACCCCAAAGCCCTTAGCCCTTAAAGTCTACAGTCTAAATCAAATCCCAGACCGTCCGGTCGGGGTTGGTTTTGGAGAGATGGCCGAGCGGCTTAAGGCGCACGATTGGAAGTCGTGTGTGCGCGATGAGTGCACCGAGGGTTCGAATCCCTCTCTCTCCGTTTTCGCCTTAGTTTATGCCTTTCGTCCCGTCCGAGGAGACTTTTTCATGATGAAATACCGTATTCTGGGTTCCACCGGCCTGCGCGTTTCCGTGGTTGGCGTGGGCACCTGGCAATTCGGCGGAGAATGGGGCAAAGTCTTTACCGTATCAGAAGTTACCGCCATGTTGGCCCGCGCCTACGAGCTGGGTATCAACCTGATTGATACCGCCGAATGCTACGGCGACCACACCTCCGAACGCCTGATCGGCGAAGCCCTCCAGATTCTCGGCCGGCGTAAGGATTTCATCGTCGCCACCAAGTTCGGCCACCATTTCCACGGCTGCTTCCAGCGCACCGACGAACGCACCGCCCCCGATATCCAGAAACAGTTGGACGACTCTCTGCTGGCCCTGCGCACCGATTACATTGACCTGCACCAATACCACTCCTGGGCCGATGCCCAGTTTGACAATACCGAAGTCCGCACAGTTCTGGAAAAAGCCCTCCAAGCCGGCAAAGTCCGCCACGTGGGTAATTCCATCAGCCCCAACGACAAAACCTATCAGGTCCAGCGCTCCGCCGACTACCACGTCGGCGCCATTCAGGTGGTCTATAACCGCCTGCAACGCGAACCCGAGGCGGCCGTGCTACCCCTGTGTGCCCAGCTTAAACTCGGCGTACTCGCCCGCGTCCCGCTGGCCTCGGGCTATCTCTCCGGCAAGTATAAACCCGGCGCCGCCTTCGCCACCGACGATGTCCGCGGCCAATGGCACAAACCCGCCGACCGCGACGCCAAATTAACCCAGGTCGCCCAGATCCAACAAACCGAAGTCCCCCCCGGCGTCCCCATGGCCCGCTGGGCCCTGGCCTGGTGCCTGAAAACGCAGGCCGTCACCAGCGTCATCCCCGGCTGCAAATCGGTCGCCCAAGTAGAAGAAAACGCCGCGGCGGCGGAATTGGTAGCAGACTGAGCCGCTTATATATGGTTCATCCGGTATTTCCGGGGTATGGTCTTCGCCCCAAAGGGGCTATATAAATATTGCCCCGTTGGGGCAGAATACCCAAAACTCCCCGGAAATACCGGATGAACCAATAAAAAAAGGGGACGGCCCAGCCGTCCCCTCAATTCAAAATTCACCATCACCCGCGCAACCTTACTTCTCAATCATCCCCGTCTGCTTGGCGTAATGAAACACCCCGCCCGCTTCGATGATCGGGGCCACATCGCCCAGCGGTTCCAGCGTGTAGGTTTCGCCCGTGGTCACGTTGGTCAGTTTGCTGGTGGGCAGGTCAATAATCAGCTCATCGCCGGTGCGGATTTTGTCCACCAACCGCGTCTTGGTTTCGAAGGGCACCAGATACCCGCCGTTCACGCAATTGCGGAAGAAGATGCGGGCATAGAACTCCGCGATGACGCACACGCCGCCCGCTTCGGCAATCGCCAGCGGGGCATGTTCACGCGACGAACCACAGCCAAAGTTCTGTCCGCCGATGACGATGGTATATTCGCTCTTGAACTGCTCCGGCGCCACAAAACGCAAATCACCCCCGGGCAAGCCACCCTGCCCCTTGGGCAGCCCATCCATCGCATACATCCCGAAAAACTTGCGTTCCGCGGGGTCCGAGGGATTAAACGCCAGATATTTGGCCGGGATAATCTGATCCGTATCAATGTTATCGCCTACCACGAAGGCCTTGCCTTTGATCTGCTTCTGCATCTGCGTACTCCTAAATCAACCTCCCGGCGGTTCACTTACTGCCGGAAAACCCAGAGTATAGGGCAAACCGGCAGGGGGGCCAAATGCTCCCTGCCCGAAGGGCCAATTACCTGGCCCAAACCACGGTTAATAGCGCCATTTCCGCCCCCAGCGTTACCCGCTGGTGCCAGCGCTGCCAGCCCTGCCCCAATTGCCGGGATTGATAGATACGAACCCAATCGGTGGGGGTGGTCAGTGGGGCAATCTCCATTTCGCCAAAGGGCACCGATAACCCCAGCCCCAGCGCCTTGGCCAACGCTTCTTTGGTGGTCCACAGCCGGTAAAACTCCGCACCCTGTTCATTTGGGGCTAAACTGTCCAGCCGTACGCGTTCTGCGCTGGTCAGGTAATCACGGGCCAGCGCACTGAGGTCCGCCAACGGGCGCATCATCTCCAGATCAATCCCCACTTGCCCCCTGCGTAGCAGCGCGATAGCGTTCCACCCCTCGGTATGCGCCACCGCAAATTGTGGCGCTGTCACACCCGCCGGTACCTGCGTCAAAATCCGTCGCCCATGCCCATCCGTCTCTAGCCGCACCGCCTCTACCGATATGCCCAATGCTTCCGCCAATATCTGCCACAGCGGGTCAGCCTGCTCCGCCCTCGGCAGCAACCATACCACCGGCCCATCCCCCGGCCCGGGCCGGGGTGATAGGTCGCGCCGAATCTGGATCGCATCGGGATTCATACCATATATACCTATACCGCCACATGGCCCGCCGGCGAACCCTGCCAGCGCGTATGGGCCGGCAGGCTTTCACCCTTCATCACCAGCGACAAATCTTCCAGCACCACATCCTGCCCCAGATGCGTATCGTACAGCACCACGGCATTGGCCCCGATGCTGACATTCGCCTCCAGCGTGATGGTGGACATCTTCATCACGCGGTCTTCGAACAGGTGTGTTTGAATCGTGCACTCGGCATTCAAAATCACATCATCACCCAGATGCACCAGATCAAACTCGGTGAACTCCGACGAATCAAACAGCACCCGCCGCCCCACATCCATCCCCAGCAGGCGATAAAACCACCCCAGCAGCGACGTGCCCACGAACATATCGATCAGAAACGGCTTGGCCAGATATTCATGCAGCGCATTGAGCAATTCCGACCGCCACACAAACGTGGACCACAACGGTTTTTCCTGTGGCACATAACGCCCGATCAATACCCATTTCGCCGCGATCACCAAACCCGCCGCCACCACCCCGGCCGCGCCATACAGCAGCGGGAACAGCAGCAGATGAGCCGGCCAGCTCATCTGACCGTGCGTGATCACCAACAGGCTGATTAATATGCTGGCCAGCATCACAAAAAAGGTCAACGGCAGCGTCACCCGCAGCAATTCAATGCTCAGCCGCTGGGCGTAAAGACTCGGCGTGGGATTAAACGTCGCACTATCGG
>JBAXGE010000139.1:0-6070 GCA_037139555.1 Phycisphaerae bacterium | reverse complement strand
GCGGATTTTGCGTGGCAAAATGGGTATGGCGCGTTTGGGGTTAGCTTAACCGAGGCCTCTGCGGTGATACAGTACATTGCGAATCAGTCCGAACACCATCGGGTGGTATCCTTTCAAGAGGAATATCGCCAATTTATGATTCGGCACAATTTGCCCCTTGATGAGCGCTATGCGTGGGATTAAATGGTGCTCCTACAGAGCACCCAAGGCGTGGGGCACGTGTACCCAGGGCGTTGCCCTGGGCTATATAAATGCCGCCCCTTTGGGGCGAATACAAAATGCCCTGGCCGGAAACACCGAGCGAACTGTAATAATTACGAGTTAAAAATTACTTATTGGTAATAAAAACAATAGAATCAGTCCGCATCCGGTTAGTTTCGCGGGTGGGGGCGCTTGCTTTATTGGGGTAAATCGTCATATTAGAGGGTTTGATTGTGGTCCCGGATACGCTTTGGCGTATCGTTGCTTTAGGAGCTTTGATTATGGGTATGTTGACCGGCAAGAAGGCGTTTATTTTTGGCGTGCTGAACGAGTATTCCATCGGCTGGGCGATTGCCAAGTCGTTGCATGAACAGGGCTGTGAGCTGGCCTTCTCGCATCTGCCGGGCGAAAAGATCGAACGCCGCGTGGTCAAGGCCACCGAGCAGTTCAACCCCAAGTTTCTGGTTCCCTGCGATGTGAGTAAGGACGAGGATATCGTGCAGGCGTTTGCCGTGGCCGGTGAGAAGTTCGGCACGTTTGATATTTTGGTGCATTCGCTGGCGTTTGCCCCGGCGGAAGCCCTGCACAACCCCTTCCTGCAGACCAGCCGCGAGGCCTGGAAGACCGCGTTGGATATCAGCGCCTATTCGCTGGTGGCGATGGCCCGCGCGGCCCAGCCGGTGATGAATCAGGACGGCACCATCATCACGATGAGCTATTTCGGCGCGGAAAAGTATATCCCCATGTACAACGTCATGGCCGTGGCCAAAGCGGCGCTGGAATGCAGCGTGCGCTATCTGGCGGCGGAAATGGGCCGGGATGCCAAGCATATCCGCGTCAATGCCATCAGTGCCGGAGCTATCAAGACCATGGCGGCCCGCGGGATTGGCGAAATTGACAAGATGATGACCCACTACGTCGAAAAGGCCCCCTTGCCGTGGGATGCCGACAAGGCCGCGGAACATGTGGGCAAGACGGCCATCTGGCTGTGTTCCGATTTGTCCAGCGGTGTTACCGGCGAAACCGTCTATGTGGACGGTGGCTACAATATTGTGGGCTGGTAAAAAATCACCATCCTAAATAATTGGCCCAACTGGCTACCTACGATAAGGGTAGGAGGTGTCTTTTATGCTAGACACAGCACGCATTGAGCGTTTTGAAAAGATGATCGCGGTGGACCCCGACAACGAGTTGGCTTACTTCTCGCTGGCGCGGGCCTATATGGATGGCGGCGCCAACAAGGAAGCCATTGCCCCGCTGATGAAGGTGATCCAACTGAAGCCCGACTTCAGCAAGGCCTACGCCCTGCTGGCGGCGGCGCAAAAGGAAGTGGGGGACCGCGAAGGCGCCCTGCTGATTTTGGCCAAAGGCTACAAAGTCGCCAATGACATGGGCGATCTGATGCCCCGGAACGAAATGGCGGCCTTGATCAAAGACTTGGGCGGCGAGATTCCCAGCACCGAAGTGCAGGAATTGACCCCCGACCAAGTGGCCGCCGGGATGATCCAGTGTGTGCGCTGTGGCAAGATCGAACCCAAGCTGGCCGAACGGCCGTTTTCGGGTCCGCTGGGCGAACAGATCTACGCCTCGGTGGGCAGCCACTGTTGGAAGCTGTGGATTGGTCAGGGCACGAAGATCATCAACGAACTGCGGTTGAATCTGACCGAGCCCACCGCGCAGGACGTGTATGACATGCACATGAAGGAATTTTTGAATATCCGTTGATTTCACAGGACGTGTGCCGGCAGTGCCGGTGCCAGCAAGAGGTGACCGTATGGAAGCACAGTTATTAACCCGCGAAGAAAAAGACAAATTGGAAGCCGATCTCAAGCGCATGATCAACACGCGCCCGGAGATCGCCCAACGCATCGCCGAAGCGCGGGAAAAGGGTGATTTACGCGAAAACGCGGATTATCATGCCGCCCGCGAAGAATTGGCCTTGCTGGAGGCCAATATCAAGGCCCTGCAAAACAAGCTGCGCAATGTTTCGGTGGTGGACCCCAACGAAATCCCCGCCGACATGGTATTTCTGGGCTCGACGGTCAAGTGCAAAGATGTCAATAACGGCGGTTTTGAGACGTTCCGGATTGTCGGCGAAGTGCAAAAAGGCGCTTTCGACGATGATTCCGATGTGATGGTGGTCTCGGCCAGCAGTCCGCTGGGCGAAGCCCTGATCCGTGCCCGGGTGGGCGAGGAAGTGCGGGTCAAAGCGCCCCGGGGCGAATTACGCTATCAGGTATTGGAACTGTTATAATTGGCCCGTGAGGCCAGGTATGGATCAAGCACAGCAATTTTCAGCCGACCCGGTCGGCACGGATGGTATTGGCGCTGGGGATGCTGCTGCGCCGGGTGAGTTGGGGGTGGTGGCCGCGCCGGAGCCAGTGAGTGCACTGATCCCCGAGGAATTACTCGCGGTCGTCCCGGCCCCCGTGGATGACGCTCTGCCCGCCTTGATGGCGGCGCTGGCCAACCAAAAACGTGTTATTGTGCGCTATGTGGGGGTGCCGATTGCGGCGCTGGTGGCGGTGCTCGGGGCGGTGGGCATTCATGCGGTTTGCGGGGTGTTATTGCTATTGGCCATGGGTTGGCAGTGGGGCACGGACCCGCGCAGTGTTTTAACCAAAATATATTCGACCAGTTACAACGCCGGCTCGGGTGGCAACCCGAAATTGGGCGATGGCAAACCGATGTTCAGCGGTCCACTGGTGCTCGATTATCCGGGAGAGCCCACGCGCGGGCCGGAGTTGAATTTTCGCGCCCCGCCCGTACTTACCCCACTCCTGCCAGCGGACAGTGCGCAGGATTATCAGGCCATGGAGCGTGTGGCGCTTAATCAATTAAAACCGCCCGAGTTGCCCCCCGATGTGATTATGAATGGCGGACCGCTGCCGGAGCGTCGGCCGACTGTGGCGCGGACCTCCGCGCCGCAATTGGTCTTGCTCGAGCCACCGCCGCAGAACCCGGTGCCCAGCAACTCCGTGGCCAGTGGCGCTACCAAGCCACCCACGGGGAATACCGCTGGCGGGCGTGGGCCGGGCATCATGAGCGGTAGTGAAGATGGCGTAGGTGAGGAGCCGGTTTATGAAATTATGCGCGGGGGCAAGGGTGGTTCGGGCAAAGGCACCGGCGTGGGCGAGGATCGCGGCCCCTCGGGGGCGAATAGCGATTCACCCCAGTTACTGAGCCGGCCCAATTTGGAAATCCCCCAGGAAGTGAAATTACAGCGCCCCAAGGGCAAGGTGGTCTTTGAAGTGACGGTAACCGCCGAGGGTAACTTGGAGGATGTGCGTATGTTAGAATCCTCGGGCATTGCCCTGTTTGATGAGGCGGTCCGCAAAGTGGTGGTGGCGGCGCGGTTCCGGCCGGCGTATCGGCAGGGCGTGCCGGTGAGTATGAAAACGACTTTGGCCTTTTCGGTGGGAGCGACCTAATGCCCGCAAGCGTAAGCGAACGACTGACCGCCGTAAAAGCCCGGATTGCCCGGGCCTGCCAAGCCGCCGGACGGTCGCCCGACGAGGTGACCTTGGTGGCGGTGACCAAATATGCCACGGTGGAACAGGTGGATGCGCTCTTAGCTTCGGGGCACCGGGATTTGGGCGAAAGTCGGGTCCAGCAATTGGAGACCCGGGCCCAGCAGTGGGCGCAGTACTCGAATATCCGTTGGCACATGATCGGGCATCTGCAACGCAACAAGGCGAAAGCGGCCCTGCAGGTGGCTCATCTGATTCATAGCGTGGATACCCTGCGTTTGGCCGAGGAATTACAGGAATTAGCGGTACCAACCGACCGCGATGTACCGATTCTGCTGGAGGTGAATTGCAGTCTGGAGCCGCAAAAGCAGGGGGTGGCCTATGGCGCGGCCCTGCATCTGTCCGAGCAGATCGGTTCGATGAGTTGCCTCCGGCTGGCGGGGCTGATGACCATGGCTCCACTGACGGAAGATACCGCCGTCATCCGGCAAAGTTTCAGCCGCCTGCGTGAATTATTCCAGGAATTACGCCAGCGCGGCATCGGCGGGGCGGATTTACGGCATCTGAGCATGGGTATGACCCACGATTTTGAGCTGGCCATCGCCGAAGGGGCCACCATGGTGCGGATCGGCTCGGCCCTGTTCGGGGCGGAAGCTTCGTAAGCGTTGCGGTTATTTATCTCCCCATGGAACGAAACTCATACGGGCAAATCTGAACATTGACTCGTACCAGTTCGCGCCGGGTGGCACTGATAAGGTACATCCGAAAAAAGCAGGGCAACCGGTGGGGTTGCCCTGCGTGGGGTTGGGTAATCTATTTGGAAAAACTCAGGCCTTCTTGTAAACCCGCGTCAGGATGTCGCGGCCTTCAGTTTGGATGCCCTGACGGCCGTTGGCCACCAGATGGCGGAGGATATGGTGGACGGTTTCCACTTCCTGCGCCATGCCGAGTTCCTGCGCGATATGGGCACAGGTGCCTTGCCCGCCCTGAGCCAGATAGGTCAGGATTTTCTTTTGCAGCGCGATGACCGTGCCCGCGGCTTTCTTGCCCGCTTCGACGCCGGGTTGGTGATAGGCGTTGATGTTGATCAGTTCGGCATACAGGCCCACCGCGCGTTCGAACAGGGCGATGATGGCACCGACGGTCTGGGGGCTGACCGCTTCCAGTGTGATGGTGATGCTCTGCCGGCCGCTTTCGGCCAGGGCTTTGCGTGTGCCTTGGAAGAAACCGTGCAGGTAATCCCCGCAGGTGATGTCGGGCTCGACTTCCAGCGCTGTCGCCGGGGTTACCGCGCTACGGCGGCCCACCGCGGCGTCATCGGTCAACACTTCGATGAAAGTCACAAAGAAGTTATTGATGCCATCGCGCAACTGCTGCACATAGGCATGTTGGTCGGTGGCACCTTTGTTGCCATAAACGGCAATGCCTTGATTGACCACCTGGCCGGCGCGGTCGAGTTCCTTGCCGATGGATTCCATCACGAGTTGTTGCAGATACTTGCTCAGGAGCAGCAGGCGATCCTTGTAAGGTAGGATGACCATGTCGCGCAGGCCCTTGCCGTTGCCGCTGCTGTACCACATTGCCGCCAGCAGGGCGGCAGGGTTCTCACGCAGATCGGCCTTGCGGGTCAGTTTGTCCATATCGGCGGCGCCATCGAGTAGCTTCTGAATATCCAATCCTTGCAGTGCGGCGGGCAACAGACCCACGGCAGAGGTGACACTGGTACGACCGCCGACCCAATCCCACATGGGGAAACGGGTGATCCATTTTTGACTGAGCGCGGTACGATCCAGTTCGCTGTTATCGCCGGTTACGGCGACGGCGTGGCAGGCAAAGTCCAGACTCGCGGCAGCAAAGGCCTGCTGGGCGACCAGCATCCCGTTGCGGGTTTCTTTGGTACCGCCGGACTTGGAAATGACCACCACCAGTGTCTGGGCGAGTTGCTTGGTACCCAGTGTATCGAGTACGCGTTGCATGCCATCGGGATCGGTGTTGTCGAAGAAGTAGACGGCCATTTTGTCGCGGCTGCTGCCGAGGGCATCGGCGACGAATTGCGGGCCCAGTGCGGATCCGCCGATGCCGATGACGAGGAGAGTTTTGAATTTCTTGCCTGCCGGAGTGAGAATCTTGCCGGTGTGGATTTCCTTGGCAAAGGTTTTCACCTGCGTGATGGTGTTTTCGATGGCGGTACGCAGGGAATCGGGGGCCAGCGTGGCCTGACGGAGCCAGTAATGGCCGACCATGCGGTTTTCGTCGGGGTTGGCGATGGCGCCAGCTTCGAGGGCTTTCATGGCATCGAAGGCGCCGCGCATCTTGGGCTTGATGGTGGTGATGAAGTTGTCATCAAAAGCCATGCGGCTGACATCGAGCGAAAAACCGAGTTTGTGGTTGGCGAGGAA
>JBAXGE010000138.1:0-6108 GCA_037139555.1 Phycisphaerae bacterium | reverse complement strand
TGTAGGTTCGAGTCCTACTCGCGGAGGTTCATCCAGTCGCCCGAACTAAGGCGGCTGGTCCAGTTAACGCGAACGCCCGACTAGGAAACTGGCCGGGCGTTTTCGTATCCCGTTTCTGGCAAAGGTTTACGGCGAGTTGGCCGCCACGGGCCGCGCTCTCTGGTCCTACCCGTCCACGCCACGTCGCGGTCCACAACGTACACGTTCCGCCTCGCACGCCGAGAGCAACGACCCAAACTCTCTGACTCTCTCGTAAACAGCGGCAGAGAATTTAACAGGCCCGTCCGTCTCGGGACCCAGGACCATTTCGAACTGGTCACGCTCTCACGGATCGTTCAGGTCTATTCCCCACCTCTCGGCGAAATCAGCCCCAACCGCGCGCTGCACCATCTGATCAAACTGCTGTCTTGAGCCGTAGACCTGGACCAAGGCGTCAAAAACCAAAATTCTCGCTGACTTCACGGGTATGTCGTTGGCCTTCTGCCACCTGTTCAAGACCGACTTCCGCACAACGAGCCACCACGGTTGAGCGAGAGTCCACTGAGTGCCCTCGACTTCGGCGGTCAGCGAGGGTGCTCCTGCGAACGGCAGGGATCGCTCAAGGATGGCGATCATGCTGCCGCTCAAGCGTGCATCCGAGTGCTTCGACTGCACGCAGCAGCCGCAGAACTGCTGGCGGAACACATTTGGAGCCAACCGTGTCTCGCCGAGTTTGGCCTCGAGCGCGATCGCATGGCCTTCCCCCGCGCAAAGCACGTCCACCTTCTGTTCACCGTCGCACGCATATCTGTCGCCGTCATACTGCACGATCAACGTCGCATCTTCTGCTCGAAAGCTCAGTTGTTGACCGAGGCTCCCATCGCGGATGTCGTCCGCGAGCGTACGCCCGCTCACTGCGCAGACGACGCGGCTCAGCTCTTGACGCTGAGCTATCGAACGGAGCATCTCCGCTATCAGGTCTTCGCCAATGTGCGATAGCTCGATGGGCATTCTCGTTACTCCTCGCCAGAAGCTTAAGCGTACCCTGGTCTTCCCCACGAACAGTGGGCGCGAGATTTGTGTCACTTCAATTGTGGCCCGCCGCGAAGTTATCGGGGCTGATGAGGCCGAGGTTGAGTGACGCTGGTGGTGAATATACCATCCTGATATCCGCAGGTAAAGAATTAAGTTTGGTGATGGTAATAATCTGCCGTCATGGGGGCAGGTGGTGTGGGGTAGGCCGGAAGAATTGCCTGCCTTGCCGGAGCAGACGCCGGAGGCTGGGCCGCAAATATGATTTTTCGTGTATCCCAGCGTCTGAACACCAAAATCAAGGGCGAGTAAGGGCCCAGGTCTTTCAGTGGTGCCGACGCCCTGTCGGCATTCGGCCCCATGGGCCGACGCTTGGTATAAAGATGGACGTGGAATTATTCTTTGGCTCGATGGTGGCAAGCGTGTTCCCTTCGGGACCAATGCCGACGGGGCGTCGGCACCACTTTTTGGGGGAGGACACTCGGGCCCACCCATTCCATCTGTGTCCATCTGGGTTTATCTGTGGTTGCACCCTCCCCCCGTCATCAGGGTGGTTCAATTCGTAATCGCAGATTCGCCCTGCCACGCCAATGCTGTTTCGCGCAGCCCGGTTGCGTCCACCCGCGCGGGATCCGGCCAGGGACAGGCATGAATTTCGGTCAACGTGGCGTTTGCTAACGGATGGTCGATCGGCTGGCCGTATCCATACCCTTCCCGTTCCACGCCAAACACGGTTCGACAGGTGGCCTGGGAATGGCGCAGCGGGAAGACGGGTCCGGCATACCCCGCACGCACGCGGCGAAAATCATCGCCGAAGAATTGGCGCAGGGATTCATCGTCTTTGCCAAGTTCCGCCTTGGCTTTCGCCCAAAATTCGTCGGAGGCCCCACACCAGACGGGTACCCGGTCGGGTTCTTCATGGGCAAAGGCGGTCAGCACGCGGTCGCGGGACGTCATAGACAATGGAACACCTCCTCCATGTCGGCCCACCATTCGCCTTCCCGGATATCGGCCAGCGGGATTTGCAGGGGTTTGCAGACGCTCCACCATTCCTGGGTCGTGGGGTCCGCCGCCATTTTGGCCATGTCCTGCGGAAAATCATCGCCCACGTATTCACAGTAGCTGAAAAGATAACACGCGCCGTCGGGAAACTTGCGCAGATAAATCGAATAATTGTGCAGGTTGCACTCGGCAATCATGGCAAGCACGTCCGGCCAGACCGCCGCATGCAGGCGTTTGTACTCGTCCACCTTGTCGGGATGCACCCCGATAACCCAACCAAACCGTTTCACGATGGTGTCACCTTTTTTTAACAAGATTTACAGGATGAACGGGATTAGTGTATTCCGATCGATTCATCCAATTTTGCGTACTTTTGAGTGTACCAATACATATACCCAAATGCCAGTTCATCCGGTTTTTGTGTATCTGTTTCCAGAAATGCCCCGCATGGGACGACAGGTAATAGCCCAGGGCGCAAGCCCAGGGAATTTGGCGATTGCAGGCGTCAGGCACGGCGGGTATAATACGACTGGAATGCTCGGGGACGGTCTCCGGGCCTCGGTCAGCAAACGTGTGTCGTCGGCGGTGGGAATAAGCATCGTGGAGGAGTAATATGAACACTGAAGCCTCCCCCAAACCCCCTGCCCCCGCACCGTCGGCCCACACCCGCGCGGAACCAAAATCAGTACGTTCCAGCGCAATAGCAGCGCGTCGGTGTCGAGTACCAGTCTCGACCTCACCCACCCCTATGTTCATCGGCAGAACCACGAGCAGGTGTCCTTCATGACCCACAGGCAAGCCACATGCGTCTCATAAACCGTTTCGTCGTTGTCGCGCTGACGATTCTCTCGATCGCGCCCGTGGTCCGTGCCGATGCGCCCAACATCGCCGCAGACGCCGGCATCTCCACTGGCGTGTGCCTGTGGCTCGGCGCCCCGTCGCTCGAACAACTCAAAGCGCTGGCGAAGGATGGGCGCATCCTCACCCGGGTGCTGGCCCCTGAACCGCAGGTCGCCGCGCTGCGTGCCCGGCTCCAGGAGTGCGGCATCTACGGCCTGGTCACGGTAACGCCCAGGCCGCAAACCCCGGCATTGCCGATGGTGAGCAACACGGTCGACCTCATCATCGCCACCGAACAACTGACCGAAGGTTCCCGCCAGGAGGCGATCCGCATCCTCCGGCCCCGGGGCATGCTCGCCACGCCTGAGGGTGCGCGCTTCGCCTTCACGCCCAAGCCCATGCCGGCCACCATGGACGAATGGCGGAACAAGCATCATCGCGAGGATAGCCAAGGCTCCTCGCGCGACGCCGAACTCACCGCTCCCTTCGAACTCCGCTGGCAGGACGGCCCCATTTTCGGCGCCTGCCGTTACGGCGATTACCTGCCCACCGCTCTCGTCGCGGGCGGACGCATGTACAGCCTCACGCCCTGCGACGTGATGAACCTCATCGACCTCGCCGCACCGGAGTACCACCTTGTCGCCCGCAATGCGTTCAACGGCGTGCGCCTGTGGAGCATCCCCTTCCCCGCCGGACGCAGCAGGTCCGAGCTTGCCGCCTGTGGCGATCGCCTGTTCGTTCCTTTCGACGACGGTTGGCGCGCGCTTGACGGCGAGACCGGCAACGTTGTCTATGCCATCAGCGACAATCTGAAAACCGTCAAGGAACTCGTCGCTGGCCAGGATACCGTTTACGTCTCCGATGCCGTCTGGCCCAAGAAATTCACCCTGCGCGCCCTCGCCGCCGCCGATGGCAAGTTGCGCTGGTCCTATACGGGCGCCCCGGTCTCCCGGGTCATGCTCGACGGCGGACGCGTCTTCCTGATGACCGCGTGGGGGGAGCAGAACATCATCGGCCTCGACGGCGCCACCGGCCGCGAACTCTTCCGCGTTCCGATCAAGGCTGATCGTCTGGTCCTTGCCCGTGACGGGCTGCTGCTGGTGAAAGAAAAAACCGAGTACGTCGCCCTTGACGCTGCCACCGGGGCCGAGCGCTGGCGCCACGCCATGGTCCTCTGGGATAAACGAGTTGAGATCCCGCCCTTCTGGTGGAAAGGCGGCGTCGGAATCGGCCAGACCTGGGTCAATCCTGTCACCGGCAAGGAGGAAGGCCAGACCGTCGCGCGTTCCGGCTCCAACTGCATCGGAGCGCTCAACACGGATCTGTTCACCTTCAACGGACGTGGTGAAATCCTGACGCAGGGCAGCCTTTCCGCCACCCCGGCCAAGACCGTCTTCGGCGGCCTGCGCGGACTCTGCGGCGTGGGCACCATCGCCGCCTGCGGCCAGATCTTCGCCACCCCATCGATCTGCGTGTGCGTCGCCGGCCGCGCCCCAGGCTTCGCCGGCTTCGGCACGGCCCGCGCCATTCCCTCGGCGGAGGCCTGGAACGCCCCGCGTCCCACCATCAAGGGCACTGCGGCAAGTCTCTCTGCTGGTGAGGCCGCGCCAACCGATTGGCCCGTGTACCGGCAGAACCTCGAACGCACCGGCGCCACCTCAGCCTCGGCGCCCGCTTCGCTGTCGCTCGCCTGGCGGACGATGGTCGCCACGCCGCAGACCGGACCAGTCACGCTCAACTGGCTTTCTGACGGCCAGTCCACCCTAACCCCACCGACGCTCGCCGGCGGCCTGGTCTACGTGGCCGAGCCCGACGGGCACTGCCTCCGGGCGCTCGATGCGGCCACCGGCGCCATCCGCTGGAGTTTCACTGCCGACGGCCGGATCGACTCGCCGCCGACACTGCACAAAGGCTCCTGCGTCTTTGGATGCCGCGATGGCTGGGTTTACGCCCTGTCCGCCGCCGACGGCCAACTGCTCTGGAAAACCCGCGCCGCGCCCGAAGAACGCTGGATCGTCAACTACGGCCAGATCGAGTCGGCCTACGCCGTCTCCGGCAGCGTGGTCGTCGAGGACGGCAAGGTCTCCTGCGTCAGCGGCATATCTTCCTCCATCGACGCCGGCATCGCCTACTGCGTCTTCTCGCTCGCCGACGGCAAGTTCCTCTCTGCCCGTCCCGGCACCGGCCTGGCCGATCTGCTTACCCGCAGCAAGACCGGCCTCTATCATCGCGCCACCTATGCCGGTGAACTGCCCAAACCGCGCGGCGGATCCTCGGCGATCGTTCCGGCGGAGCGTGGTGGATTCTTCTCCGCCTATGCCTCCGTCGCGCCGATGCCCATGGAAATGCCGCGTGTTGACACGATCACCCGCCAGAATTTCGGCCCAGCCAAGGGCATGCTCATCGGCCACGACGCTGCCGGCATCTGCACCTACAATTACATCGCCAAGGAACGCAAGCAGATACCCGCGTTCATTTCGTACTGGTCGCTGCCCACACCCGCCCCGGCCGGTGGCGAGGTGCCCGAAACCTGGCGCTTCACCTATGAGCCTGCATCCAACCTCCCGCTTCGCACCAACGGCGTGCGTCTGCTGGCGATCGCTCTCGCCGCCGACGCGGTCGTCGCCGCCGGTTTCGACCCTGCCCAACCTGCCGCCCAACGAGGCTTCGTGCACATCTACAACCGCGCCGACGGTCGTCGCCGCGCGGCTGCCACCTTCGCCGATACACCCACCTTCGACGGCCTGGCGGTCACCGCTGCGGGCATTACTCTCGCCACGGAATCGGGTGCCGTACTGCATTTCCGCTGAGCGTGCCCAGTTTCGGTCGCGCCCTAGCCGATCGGTGTTGAGCAGGCCCATGCCGGTGCCTACCGGCCATACGCAAAGAACGCAGCGATGTAGAGCGTTGTATAGAGTACATCACCGACCGTGGCAAATGGGACCAGGACCACCCGCCACGCCTGCCCAACGGGCGTTCGGTAATAGTGCGGCAAAGCGCGAGTGCCAAAGGTGATGGGAACGTGCTGCCTGCCCGTCCGACCATGGCTGGATCGCCCGTGTCGGTGAAGACGGCTTCCAGGTGGCATGTAAACCCCCAGCCCCCGCACCGTCGGCCCACACCCGCGCAGAAGCAAAATGCCTATCAGTGATTGCAGGCGTCAGGCACGGCGGGTATACTACGTCTGGTATGCTCGGGGGCGGTCTCCGGGCCTCGGTCAGCAAACGTGTGTCGTCGGCGGTGGGAATAAGCATC
>JBAXGE010000137.1:0-6111 GCA_037139555.1 Phycisphaerae bacterium | reverse complement strand
CCCAGTTGCACCCCATTGGGTTCCGCCCCCGGCAAAGTAAACCCGGGGACCAGCGTAGCGAACGGCGTGGGCGTTTGTTTCATAGATTGCTGCAAAATGTAATAACGTTATTCCGTCAGGCGTAACCGCCGTCCGATTTGGGCGGATGCAAGCGCGTGCGCTCCGCCCCAACCGTGGCGATATAACCACTCGCCCGCAAAGCCGCCAACGGGTCGGCAGGCAGCTGGCGCTGGCTGCGATAATCCGCCAGCATGGGCCGGACATCGGTATAGAAAGCACCCCGGACAATTTCTTCGCTGGCCACCAAATCCTCCCGGGCCTGCGCCTGCGCCAGGGCCTTGCGGTCCACCAGACAGGCCTTGAGATACAGTTCCTGCGCGGTGACCACGGTCTGCACCATGGCTTCCATTTTGGGCTTCAGATTGTGGCTCTGGTCAATCATATAGGCGATGGCGGGTGTTTCGCCGGTACGGAAGCGGTGGTTTTCGATCTCATGGAAGATGCGGAACACCTGATACGGGTCAATCGAACCCATGGTCAGGTCGTCATCGGCATATTTCCGGTCGTTAAAGTGGAATCCCCCAAGGCGGTTTTCATCCAGCAACCACGCCACAATTTGTTCGATGTTGGTGGAGGCATAATGGTGCCCGGTGTCCACCAAAACCTTAGCCTGCGGCCCAGCCGCCTGAGCCAGCAGCAACGCCATGCCCCAATCCGCGATATCGGTAGCGTAGAAAGCCGGCTCAAACGGCTTGTACTCCACCAGCAGGGTCATATTGGGGTCCAGCATGCCGTGGGCGGTCTGTAGCGCCTTAGTCAGCAGCCGCTTGCGGGTGGCGATATCGGCCTGGCCGGGATAATTCATCCCATCCGCCAACCACAGCGACACGCTGTCGCTCCCACACGCCCGGGCCAGCGCCACGCTGTCCTGCACATGGGCCAGCGCCTGGGTGCGGATCGCCGGGTCGCGATTCGTCAGACTCCCCCACTTGTAATTCTGCGCCTGAAACAGATTGGGACTCAACGAACCAACCCGCATCCCATGGGCTGCGGCCAACGCCACCACCTGCGCAGGGCTTTGCTGGGGACCCAGATCCCACAGGACATGCAGCGCGATGGTTGGACAGGCCCCGGTCAACCGGTGCACCATTCCCGCATCGGCGAGTTTCTCGGCCAGATTTTGCGCCGCGGCGGGTTGATAAAACTTACCAAACCGCGTGCCGGTATCGGCAAAGCCCCAGGAGGGCAGTTCCACTTTGAAAGCGTCCAAACGGGCGACAAGTTCCGCAGTCAGCAACATGGCAACCTCCACTGGTATAATGGCCATAAAAGTTGCGGTTACTTTAGCATAAGTGGATAAAATATGCACAAGTTGCCCACCTTGGGGTATCCTTAAGTGCATGGATGTCTTGGCCTACAGTTTCCAGATCCAGCCGGTGCTCCCCATGTGGGCTTGGTGGGGGCTGGTGAGTATCGTGCTGCTGGCCACGCTGGCCTCGTTTCACCACCGGCCCGGACGGGTCTGGGCCGGGTGGCGCACCGTGGGAATACTGCTGGGCCTGCGCACCCTGGCGCTGCTGATCTTGCTCCTCACCCTCCTGCAACCTCAAATCCGCTGGGAAACCCGCCAACCGCAGCGCGGCGTGGTGTGGGTCGCAGTAGATAACAGCGGTTCGATGGGCCTGGCCGACCGGCAATATTCCCTGCCGGAAGCGATCACGCTGGCGCCGCTAGTGGGCGTGAAACTTCCGGCGGAATGGGAAGCACTGGGCGAATTACACGACCGGCTGCAACTGCTGGCGGGTTTGTGGGCCAATCTGGCCCAAGGGTCGGGCCCCAAGCCTGAATTGGTCACGCAGGTGAAACAGATCCGCAAACTGCAAACCTCCCCCCTGCTGGCCGAGGTCATCAGGCAAGGCCTCACCCCACTACTGAATCAGATCGAAGCGGCGCTGGCCAATCCGCAAACCAATAACCATGCCAGTATCGCCAGCGCCTTGGATGCCGCGCGGCGGGACACCCAGCAACGCTGGCTGGCAGCCCTGGCCGCACCCGAACACGCCCCACTGGTCAAAACCATCCAAAATAATCTCCAACCACTGGCCCGGCGCGAACTGGTGACCCGCGCCTGGACCTCCGCCCAAACCGACCCGGCCTTTCGCCAGTGGCAGGAACGCTATACCCTGCGCTGGCTGGGCTTTGCCCAGCAACCCACCCTGATTGCCTCCGGTGAAGATGCCCAAGCCGCACCATTCCCAGCCCTGTTCAAAGAATTGGGCACCGCCAGCAATCTCGGCCTGCCACTCGATGAGATTCGACCCTCCGAGGCAGGCGGCATCGCACTGCTCTTTTCCGATGGCCTGCATAATGCTGGCGAAGACCCACTCCCACGGGCACGCCTGCTGGGCAGTCGGCAAATGCCGGTAATCACGCTCCCCGCCGGGTCGGCACTCGCCCGGCCCGATGCCCAGGTCCTATCTCTGACCGGTCCGGAGCGGATGCAGGCCGGTGACACCGTGGAATTGCAAGCCGTGCTCCGCGCTGAGGCGCTGCGCGGGCAACCGCTGAAAATAGTAATCCGGCGCGATGACGTGGTTATCCAACAATTGCCGTGGGTGCCCGATAGCAGTCCCAGCACCTTGCGTCTGCCCGTACGCGATATGCCCACCGGCCAGCGCGATACGCTGCGTTATGAAGTGGAAATCCAGCCCCATCCCAGCGAGGCCAATACCCAGAACAACCGCCGGAGTTGGCTGGTGCGGCTGCAACAGGAACGCTCCGGTATTCTGATCGCCGACCGCTTCGCCCGCTGGGACACCCAAATCCTCACCCACATGCTGCGCCGCCAGAAGACCTATCAGGTCCAGCGGATTTTGTTCTCTCCACTGGAAGTTGTGGGCGTGGCCCGCCCCCAGGCACGGTCCGCAGCACTGGGTACCGGCGTACCGTTGGACGCGGAACAGTGGCCCGCAACCAAACAGGCCTGGTCGCCCTTCGGCCTGATTATTCTCGGCGATCTGACCCCGCAGGAATTGCCCGTGGCCCAACAAGAACAAATTCTCGCACTGGTGCGGGATCAGGGCGCCACGCTGGTAATTCAGGCGGGCCGCGAAGCCATGCCCCAATCCTTCCGCCAGCAACCGTTGGAAGAGTTATTGCCCATCACGCTGGCGGGTCAGGGTGCGGGGTTTCCGGAACTGGCAGCGACGGCAGGATTACAGGTGGTCAATACTCCGATGAGTTTGGACACGCCCTGGGCGCTAACGGAATTGGCCGGCGGCGAAACCGTGCTACCGCGCTGGTACTGGCATCATGACCTGCTGCAACCGCGCCCGGCGGCACAGGTCTGGTGGACCCTCGCCGGCGCCCAGCAACAAATCCAGCCCCCGGCCCTGCTCTGCGCGTGGAACTATGGCACCGGCCGCGTGCTGTATCTGGGCAGTGAACAATTATGGCGCTGGCAAAGTTATGGTGCCACCGAGCGCTTCTGGCAGCAGATCCTGCGCTGGTCGGCCAGTGATGAATTACCCGCCGGTGGGCAATGGGTGCGCTTCGGGGCCACGCCTCTGGAAGCCAACAGCGAACAAACCATCGTCATCACCGCACGGGTGCGCAATCGCGATGCCAGCCCCTTGCTGGGCATCCCGGTGGATGCCGTGCTGAAGCCCGAGACGGGCGCCCTACAACGTGTGCGGCTGGAACCGGTGGCGCAATTACCGGGGTATTATCAGGGGCGGATTAAAACCTTGCCGGCGGGCCACTATCGGCTGACCTTGGCGGGGTCGCAGGTAGAGGAATTGCTGGCGACCGACCCGCAGCGCGGGCGCGATCATCTGCTGATTCAGGTGAATATGGCAAACAGTTCCGAAACCACACCCCAGGCGATCAATACCGACCTACTGAGTAATATCGCCAGCAGTTCCGGCGGGCAGATGCTGCCACTAAGCCGCTTGTCGTGGCTGGCGGACCTCACTCAGAGCCAACAGCGGTTCCTGACCGAAGAACACGCGGCGGGATTCTTTAACGCACCCGAGCAGGGCGCAACAAAAACTGCCCATGCCTTGGTTTGGGCAGTGATCTGTGGGTGTCTGCTGGGTGAATGGTTCCTGCGCCGGCGCAGGGGCATGGTCTAAGTGCTGGGCCAGACCTGCGGGACTTAGCCCGCAGTGGCATCGCCAGCAGCGCCGCTGGGCGGGGCGATACTGCTGAGATCAATCTTCTTGACCGATTCCAGACGGAAGTCAGCGGGTTCGCCGCGGATCAACCACAAGAGCGGCACACCGGTGATGCGGGACGCACGGTCCAACACATCCACGCGGGGCAAACGCCCTTTTTCGTAATAGTTGTACGTCGAGGGGGACAACCCCAAGAGCGTCGCGAAGTGCGACTGGCCGCGGCTGCCGCATACTTGAATGCGTAACTGCCGGAATCGTTCACAAATACCCGAACCATTGTTCGCTACTGACATGGCGACCTCCCGCTTATAAGCAGTGGCAGAAAAAATCCCTCTCCCTGAACAAAATAATTATAGGCAATATATTCGCAAAGACAAAGTGAATTCTTCAGCTTTTCGTTTTTATTCTTGACGCCACGCCCCGACCGTACCGGCCAACGCGGTGACGGCAGTTTCGATACGGAGGACATTGGCGGTCACGATCACCCGTTTAATATCCGCAATCGCGTCCAAATAAGTCCATTCTGCGTCATCCCAGCCCCCTTCCGGCCCAATCAGCGCCGTCAGTGATGCGGTGCGAGGCAACTCGGAAAGGACCTGCCACAGCGGTTGCGCAGCTCGGAATTCCAGCCAAAGTAGCGTGCCATCGGCGGTGGCAATAACTTCGTTAAGTGTTTGTGGTGCAATAACTTCCATCGTCCACAACCGACGACATTGCTTCATGGCAGAAATCACCGTGCGCTGCTGGCGGGAGAGTTTACCCAAGCGTTCGCCGGGTTTCACCACCCCGCGCAGCGTGTCGAGCCAGATCAGCCGATCCACCCCCAGTTGGCAGGCTTGTTCCACCAGCCAATCGGCCCGTTCGCCTTTGGGCATCGCCACGGCGAGGGTCAGTCGGCCCGCAGGCCGGGGCGTATTTTGTGGGGCAGCGGCCAGCACTTCTACGCCGCGACGCTGGACCGTAGTGATCTGAGCGGAGGCAAGACCACCCCGGCCATCGAACAATTCAACTTCGTCACCCACTCCCAGGCGCAGCACCTGACCAATGTGGTGGGCCTCATCGGCCTCTAACCACTGCATACCGGCCTGAAGTTGCGGTTGATAGACGCGTGGAATCATGGGCGTCAATTTAATCGAAACCTACCGAGATACCAACCGTAGTTGCTCAATATGCGTGGGTGTATTACTATTACCCGTAGGCGTAGGATTCATGGTTTTAGCCCCTTGAGGAAACATATGGATATTCGTTCGTACTCATTGCCCGGCGGTATCGGCATATCACATATGCGGGTTTATACCACTCCCGGCCCCGATGGTGTTAATAGCGGTGCGCCCCACTTTCACCTCTTATCAGGCGATATTTACTATGCCCTGACCGGCAGCGGGTTACTGGAACTCATTGATATCAACGGGCCGCAAACCATCGAACTGCATCCCGGCGTGGTCGCTTTCATGCGCCCCGGCGTCATTCACCGGCTGGTCAATCCACTGGGCAATCTCGAAGTATTGTCCATCATGCAAAATGGCGGCATGGCAGAGCGCGGGGATTTCTTCCTGACCTTCCCGCTGGAAATCATGGAGCAACCCGGCCAATATAATCAGGCGGTAAAGGTGCCGGATATGGCCTCAGCGCATACCCGGCGGGATTTATCCGTGCGCGGTTTTCTGGAACTGAAAGCGGCATTTCATCATGACCCCGAGTCGGGCAAGGCGCATTTGCGGCGGATGTACAAAGCCGCCATGAAGCTGGCCAGTACCAAAGTCGAAGCCTTTGAATGGAGCCTCAAACACGGCGCCGGTGCCGAGGCCAAGAGTTGCCTGGAAGCCTGCCACTTCATCCGCGCCGGCGAGGTGAGTTATCTGGAAAAAAATATCGGCTCAGTGAGTCCCTGTAACGACCCCAACGGCCGCCCCGGCATGGGCGGGGTTCTGCGGAC
>JBAXGE010000136.1:0-6142 GCA_037139555.1 Phycisphaerae bacterium | reverse complement strand
TGTGTTGCCCGGGTGCTGGCCGCCGAACCGGTTTTGCTGCTCATGGATCAACCCACCCTGGGGTTGGATTACCCCTCGGCGCTGCATTTTGAAGACCTGATTTGTGAATTGGCCGTTCACTATCCTATCATTCTTACGGCCCAGACGCCCCAACAGGCCGCGCACGTGGCCGATGTCACGGCGTTTTTCTGGGCGGGCCGGTTGGTGGAGATCGGGACTACCGAGCAACTCATCACCTATCCGAAATCGCCCCAAACGGAAGCGTATGTTTCAGGACGATATAACACCTGAGGGATCATGTTACGCTAGTCAGATAAGGGTGGAGCTGTCATGTCGAGTCATTTCAATCAGACCATGGAAGACCTGCGCCGCCGGTTATTGACGATGGCCAATATCGCCGCTGATGCGGTGCGGACCGCCGCCCAGGCCCTGATCACGGGCAATACGGAGCTGGCCCAGCGGGTATTTGTTTACGAATCCCAAACCGATGAAGATGAAGTGGTTCTGGAACGGCTGGCCATCAGCATTTGTGCGCTACATCAGCCCGTGGCCAGCGATCTGCGGCAGGTATTTACTGCCGTCAAAGTAAACATGGATCTGGAACGGATGGGGGACTCTGCGGCCAATATCGCCGAGACCGTACAACATCTCAGCTCGGTGACCCTGCCGGTGGAATTACGCCAATTGGCCGAAGCCAGCGTCAAACAGGTTCAGGACACCCTGCAATGTCTGGCGCAGAATGATGCCCAGCGGGCTATGGCCATCTGCCAGTCCGATGACCTGATTGATGCGCTTTACACCCACTTGCTGCAGGCCGGGCAATCCGGGCAACTCGGCGCGGAATACACCATTGCCGCCCAAATCGCCATCATCATGGCGGCCAAGAACTTTGAACGCATCGGGGATCATTGCTGTAATGTGGCGGAAAACGTGCTTTACGCCACCAAGGGTGATATCATGCGCCACCACCACGAACCGCATCCCCACTAAGCGCATAAAAAACACGAACGCGGTGGCTCGTGTTCTTTGCGTGGATGGCTATTTCAGCCCAACTAACTGACCGTGGCTTCTTGGGCGTTGACGGCGTCCAGAATCTCTTGCGCACTGGCGGCATTCTTCATCGCCACGCGGAAGGCTTCGATGGTCATCAGCCGGCTGATCCGGGCCAAGGCCTGAATATGGGGGCCGGTCTGGTCCGGGGGGCTGGCCAGCAGCACAATCAGATGGACCGGACGGCCATCAATCGAATCAAAGTTGATCGGTTGGGCAGGCTTGCCGATGGCGATGACCAGATGGTCCACCCCGGTGCATTTGCCGTGGGGGATGGCCAAACCGTTGCCGATGCCGGTGGTACGAGTGGACTCGCGTTCCAGCACGCTGGCCAGCAGTTGCTGGCTGTCTTTAAGTTCGCCGGCCTGATTGAGGACCTCAACCAGTTCTGCAATCGCCGCTTTTTTGTCGGTGGCGACCAGAGGAACCTTGATGTGCTGCAGTCTGAGAATTTCGTTCAATTTCATGACTAGCTCCCAAAAATCCATTGTGCAAGTAGACACATTCTACCGTGTCACAACCATGACGACAAAAAACGCTCAAAAAAATACAACGGCCCAAAGGTCTGGGCCGTTGCGGTTCATACCTCGTTTTAACCTGTTCCTTAACTGGCTTTGCCTAGTTCGAAGGCATCATGTACGGCCCGCAGGGCTTTTTCGCCATCTGCGGCGGCCACAATCACTGAAATCTTGATCTCGCTGGTGGTGATGTTCTGGATATTCACTTTGTGGTCGGCCAGCGCCTTGAACATCCGGCTGGCCACGCCGGTGGATTGCTTCATGCCGATACCCACCGCCGAAACTTTGGACAGGCCCGATTCATAGGTTGCCACGCCCTGACCGAAATCCTTGAGGATTTGATCCACCACGTGTTTCAGGTCCGCCACATCACCGTGTTCCACGGTGAACGATACATTGGCGGTCTTGTCATCCGTGATGGTCTGAATGATGTCATCCACCACAATATTAGCCACGCCGATGGCCGTGAAGACCTGGGCCACCACACCGGGCTGGTCCGGCAGGCCCTTCATCGCCACGCGGGTAAGATTTTTCTTCAGGGCACAACCAGATACTACGATGTGTTCCATTTCCGGGGTCTCCGCTACGATCAAGGTGCCGGGCCGATCATGGCCGGCGTTGCGTACATGCAGGGGAACGTTGTACTTTTTGGCAAATTCCACGGCCCGGGTCTGCAAAACGCTGGCCCCGAGCGAGGAAAGCTCCATCATTTCGTCATAACTGATCTTGGGCAACAAGCGGGCATTGGGCACAATGCGGGGATCGGCGGTATAGATGCCGTCCACATCGGTGTAATTTTCACACACCATCGCGTCGAGCGCGGCACCGATGGCCACCAGTGTGGCATTGGACCCGCCGCGGCCCAGCGTGGTGATGTCGCCTTCTTCCGTGATGCCCTGAAAACCCGCGATGATCAGGATTTTGCCCGCATCGAGTTCCTTGAACATCCGCTTTTTATCAATACCCTGAATCCGGGCCTTGCTGAATTTTTCATCCGTGACCAGACCGATTTGCCCGGCGGTAAACGAAATCGCCTCATGGCCCTGGGCGGCAATGGCCATAGCCATCAGGGCAATCGTGACCTGTTCGCCGGTGGCCAGCAATTGGTCCATTTCCCGCTTGGGCGGGTTGGGATTCACTTGCTGGGCCAGATCAATCAGATCATCGGTGGAGTCGCCCATGGCCGATACCACCACCGCCACCTGATGCCCCGCATGCTTGGCGGCAATGGCTTTGGCGGCGGCCTTGTGGATTTTTTCCGCATTGGCTACGGAAGTTCCACCAAATTTTTGAACTACGATGCCCATGCATATTCCTAATCGAGTTATCGTGCCTTCCCGGGAACAACTCCGGGAGATAAACAAAGCCCAGTAATATAGCGTGGTTGGTGTTAAAATCAAAATGTCCTGCGGGCGGCAATTTTCCTCCAGACCGCGTGCGGCCGACAGGCAGACGATTTTATACAGACGCATGAGGCATTTAATATTCGCGAATGTACACTGGTAAAGAATGCCGGAATAGTTATGCTACTATATTTCGTGCTTAACAAGGAACCTTATGGCCGTCGAACTGATACCAGCAATTGATCTCCGGGGCGGGCAGGTGGTGCGTTTGCAACGCGGGGATTACAACCTCCAAACCACTTATGACGTCACCCCTTTGGACATGGTGAAGCGTTTCGAAGATGCGGGCTGCAAGTGGCTGCATGTCGTGGATTTGGATGGCGCCCGCGAAGGTCGGCCGCGCAATCTGGATTTGATCGAGAAGATTGTTCGTCATACCCGCATGAAAGTTGAAATTGGCGGGGGAATCCGCAGCGAAGAGGTGATGGAATACCTTCTCGCCATCGGCACCGAGCGCATTATTCTCGGCACCCGGGCGCTGTCGGATCGGGATTGGTTTGAAACCATGGTCCATGATGCCCGCTTCCGTAATCGTCTGGTGCTTGGGCTTGATGCCAAAGAGGGCATTGTGGCCACCCATGGCTGGACCCAAACCGGAACTCAGGGTACGAAAGCCTTGGAATTGGCCGCCAGTATGGACCGCTGGCCGCTGGCGGCTATCATCTACACGGACATTGCCCGTGATGGCATGTTGATCGGCCCCAATGTTGAAGCCACCCAACGCCTGCTCGAAGTGGTCAAACATGTGCCCGTGATCCACAGTGGCGGGATCAAGTGCGTGGACGATCTGGTGGCGTTGGCCCCGTTGCCGATTGCCGGCGTGATTGTCGGCAAAGCGATTTATGAAGGGGCTTTGGATGTGGTGGCCGGGGTTCAGGCACTGCGGTGCGTTAAACCCCGCGCGGGAGTATAAGCGTTATGGCACAGAATCATCCCCCTGCGGCAGATTTAAGCCCCTTGGTTGAAACCATGATCGAGAGCTATCGCGCCGATCAGCGTACCCATCATGTGGATGTCTGCTATCTGCCCTCGCGCGATGAAGTTATCGCGCTGGTGGATCAACTGCGCGAACTGATGTTCCCCGGCTATTTTGGCCAGCAAGGTCTGACCTGGGACAATATCAACCAGCATTTGCAGCAACTGTTGGAGTCCATATATCAACGTCTTTTCCTCCAAATCCGCAATGTATTACGGCATGAACAACAACATGCGGGTTTGACGGATTGCCCGGATTGCGATATTTCCGCAGGTGCCATTACCCGGGAATTTCTGGGACGTCTGCCCAAAGTCCGTCAGGTGTTGTCCACGGATGTACAGGCGGCCTTCGATGGCGATCCGGCCGCGCACAATACCGACGAAATTATTTTCAGCTACCCCGGCTTCTATGCCATCTCCATCTTCCGGTTGGCGCATGAATTATGGGAACTCAAAGTCCCCATCATCCCGCGCATCATGACGGAATATGCCCATGGTATGACCGGCATTGATATTCATCCCGGTGCTACGGTGGGGGAGTATTTCTTCATTGACCACGGCACCGGCGTGGTGATCGGCGAAACCACCACCATTGGCCGCAATGTCAAGGTCTATCAGGGCGTTACCCTGGGCGCGACTTCGACGCGGGGCGGACAGGCCCTGCGCGGGGCCAAACGTCATCCCACCATTGAAGATGAAGTCACCGTCTATCCCAACGCCTCGATTTTGGGCGGTGATACCATTGTGGGCAAAGGCGCCACCGTCAACGGCAACGTATTCTTGACGCAGTCGGTGCCACCCTACACCCGCGTTTCCGTCAAACATCCCGAACCGCAGTACCGTAACCGGCCTGCCCGCGTGGATGATTTGATTTTCCTCGACTTTCAGATCTAAACGCGGCGCGTTGGCCCCGGCCCTTTCGGAGCTAGTTCCATGCAGATGGTCGTGGGCTCAACACTTGGCTTGTGGCTGGCCGGGGGGGTGTTCCTTACCGGCTTGGCCCTGTGGTGGCGGCAACGGCGCCGCCGTCAGATTATCTCCAGCACCATGCTCTGGCAGATTCCGTCCGGTGCGGGGCGTACGGGTGGCTTTCGCCGCGGTGAATGGCTGGGATTACTCATATGGCTGGCTGCGACGGCCGCGCTACTCGCCTGGGCCGATGTGGGGTGGCAAACTACCCATGTCATCCTGCCCAAACCCGCAGAATTACGCACCAACACAAACGGTAATGTCGCAGTACTTTGGGCGGAGCTTACCCCGGAACAAGCCGCGCTCCCCGGACTCCGTGCGTTGGTGCATACCCCCACACAGATCAAACCGCTGGCCGTCTGGCAACCCGGCCAGCCCCGGCAGATGACCTT
Source organism: Phycisphaerae bacterium (assembly GCA_037139555.1). GTDB lineage: Bacteria > Planctomycetota > Phycisphaerae > WQYP01 > WQYP01 > JBAXGE01. The sequence continues at coordinate 835 of JBAXGE010000136.1, read as the reverse complement.
GCGCTGCGACTCTACCCAACCGATGACTTTTAACTGGTGGCAGGATGCCACCCGCATGACCGAGTGGCATTACCGTGCCGGGCATTGGACATTCACCACCCGCTATCAAGGGGCCAATGCCACAGCCTGGCGGAGGGTCTTGGAAGTGCAACCCGAGTTTACCGCCAGCGCCAGTGCGGATACCCCTGTGGTCTTGGCCTGGGATAAACTAGTCTGGACCGCAAATGCCGCAGCGGGGGCGCATGTCGTACTGCTTCATGGCCGTGCTGTCGGACCGGGGATCACCCCGGCGGGTGTACCCACCACCATGCCGACCGCCGCGGTGCCCCAACTTGCCACCGATGCCACCATTCCGGCCCGTTTCGATCTCGTTCGCGTACAACGCATGGTCCCAGCCCAACTCGATACTAACTGGCGGATTCTCGCTACCGTAGCGGGCCAACCATGGTTGGCCCAGCGCACAGATCAGGGCGCGCACTGGTTATGGTGTGCCTCCGATTTACAAACGACGGAGAGTAACTGGCCACTGGACCCCAGTTATGTCATCACCGTGCGCTGGATGTTGGAACAGGCGCTGAAGCCTGCGTCCGATGGCGACTTATGGTCCGCCCAACCGGTGCCTGAGGCCGCGGTGTCCGGTCTACGCACCGGGCCGGGCTGGGGCTTGCTGGTCCTTGGCTTGGTGCTGGTCCTGCAGTTATATTTATGGTGGCAATGGCGTCACTGACCCAGTGTACACTTGCATCCCCGGCGGTTTGCCTACAAGATGCTGTTTTCATAATTGGAGCGATACTATGGCGGCAGCGTTGATGATCAGTGTTTCGGGTGTACGCGG
>JBAXGE010000135.1:0-6161 GCA_037139555.1 Phycisphaerae bacterium | reverse complement strand
CACAAGCCCAGTGGCCGACGGAGACGATGCTGGTAATTGATGCAGTGCTGGGAACTGGCCTGAGCCGACCCGTCACAGGCACGATGGCGGAGCTAATCACCTTCGCGAATACGTTAAACATCCCCCGGCTGGCGGTGGATATTCCCTCGGGTCTCGATTGCGATACCGGCCAAGTGCTGGGGGTGGCGATCAAGGCCCAATGGACAGTGAGTTTCTGCGGTAGCAAGGTGGGATTTGGCGCCCCGGGCGCGGAGGCCTATACCGGCACGGTGGTGCCGGTGGATATTGGTATGCCCGCAGCGCTATTGCAGGAATACAATATAGGCAGATAGCGCACCAATGCGGTCATTGTCGCCCTGCGCGTGATATGCGACAATGACAGTTTAACCGGACGAAAAGGAATAACTCTTGCGTAAAATCATCTTGGTTGTGGTGAGTGTGGTGGCGGTGGCCATTGTGGGCGGGTTAGTTTACAACAGCCTTACCGGGAAATCCGATACCGAGCGCAAACTGGCGGATATGGAAAAGCGGTTGCAGCAATTGAGCAGCGGGAGCAATCAGCCCCCCACCGCAAGCACCCAGACGGTGATCATCGGCGGAGCGGGCACGCAGGATAGTTCCATCGTGGCGCAACAGGAACGAATCAACGGTGTGATGAAGCAGGGGTTTCTGTATCTGAACAAACGTGATCTGAAATCCGCCGATCTGGCGGCGCGGATTTTTCAGGAAGGCATTGATAAGGTGGATGCCAAGCAAGCGCAGTTTTATCACGGCTTGGGCCGGGCCTTATTGATGCTGGGCAAAGATGCCGAAGCGCTGGCAGCTTTCACCACGGGGCGGGCGTTGGATGGCACCATTGGCGATTTGATCAGCGGGCAGGGGCGGGCGTATTGGGCCATGCAGGATTATTATCACGCCAAGCTGGCGTTTGAAGACGCCGTCAAAGTGGCCCCCACCTCGGTGGATGCCTGGTCGGTGCTGGCCTGGGTTTATCTGGGGCTCAAAGAACGTGATAAGGCCATCGAGGGCTTTCGGATTTTAATCGCGCAGGACGCCACGAATAAAGATTGGATCATGGGCCTGAATCTGGCCCGCGGCAGCAACTTTGACTATGGCCAAATCCGGAGAATATACGACCTGCCGGCCGTGGAAAAGTTTGCCGCACCCACCAGCCAACCGGCCACCAACCACTAAAGCCATACCGCCCGCCAACAGATTTAGTGCGGCGCGGTGGTTGCCGGAGCGGTCGTCGGGGCCGGTAATACCGTCGCCCCGGCAGGCAGTAGGAAGCTGACCACAACGATCAAGATCACCAAGGCAATCACGGAGAGTACCATCAGGCCGGTGATGTCTTTAATCCACTGCACGGGTGTGTACTTTTCATCCACATCACGTTTGACGAAGGCAAAGGCCACCACCGACTGGGCGGAACCGATATGCGTCCAGCATCCGCCCAGCGCGTAGCCGGATATTTGCGCCAGCGCAAAGAACTGAATCAGAATAATGGGCAGGCCATGCAAGGCGCGGGAAGCAAAGTCGGCCACGACATTATTGTCGAGAATGGCCGACAGGCCCGTGGCGCCAAGAAATTGCACCAAAGCCATGGGCAGGGCGCCCGTGGATTTGATCCCGGACTGGAGCCAGCCTTGCAGTTGGTCGAAGAAACCGATATTGGTCAGCAGTGTGATGGATAAAAACAACGGCAGCAGGAAGTAATATTCCGCGAACTCCAGCCGGGCCTCGCGCAGCGCCAGCCGGCGCATCCGGGGCAAATGGGCAACCCCAAAAAACGCCACGATAAAGGCCGCAATGCTGGACAAAAACAGTGGGACATTATGATTGAAGGCGTGCGCCACCAGCAAGACCACAAACGGGATCAAGGCCAGTACGCCATAAAGCTGACTTTGTTTGCGCTGGCCTTTCAGGTCATCCAAGGCCTGCTGGACCGCGGCTTCACCTTCGTCTATCCCGGGCGACTGTTGCGCCTGCACCAATTCGTAATGCCGATCCAGCTTGGTGGCCAGACTCACATCCGTAAACGCCCCCAATAACGCCCGGCGGACGGAAGGCTGCACCCCGGCTTGCACCAGAGCCAGGCCCAAAGACTCCCCGCCGCGAATCCGTTCCATTACCGGCTCGGTGGCGTCTCCCAGCACATCCTTATTGATATGCACAAACTCCGTGGCGGAATAAACTTCACCATGTTTGGCGGCCTGCAGAAAACGCACGGTTGCCGCGTTGGCATCCAGCACATCCATCCCCTCGAGGTCCACCCGCATACCGCGCAGGCGGCGCCACAGACTCCACGCCACACAGAGAAAACTGACCACCGCCGCCGGCATACAGAACTTCAGAAAAAAGCCATCCGTCAGATACGGTTGGTTGGTGACCGGGTCCAGCAGGTTCGCCTTCATAATCAGATTGGGCGGCTCACCATAGGTCAGCCAGATGCCGCATACGGTGGTGACCACGGTACAGACAATCACCGCGTAACGAATCGCCGAGGTGGGTGCGGAAGCCAGCATTAGGATGATGACTAGGGTACGGATGGTCAGGCCGATCATGGACACCCCGGACAAGATGCCCGAGGCCACGGCCACCACCGCCATGACCGCCCAGACGGTGGGCAGTACATAGCCTTTATTTTTCCGCAGCAGAAAAAACGTCACCCCTTCCAGAATCCGGGTCTGGGCAATCACGCAGACAAAGAAGGTCAGGCCCAGAATGAACAGCATGGTGTCGGTATGGATCAATTCATCCCAACCATGAAAGGTTAGTAAACTCGCTTTCAATACCCGACCATAGCCCGATAGTTCCTCCCCGCTGAAAGCCCCACGCAGATCATGCTGGGTCCACCAGGCCCCCAGAAAGGTAGCCACCACCACCATGACCGCCCCGTAGGTCAGAGCGTTTTTATGGATTTGATACCGAAATGACCCGAACAAAAACAGGCCCAGAATGATACTGAGCACTTCAGCGGCCAGCAGCCACATGGAAACCGGATAGAACCGGCCATAGACGCCCACGGCCAGCGCCACCACCAAGCAGCCCAAGATAAATTTGCGTCCCGAAAACATCACGACTTCAGACGACGCCGACGTAGCCGTATCCGACATTACTTAACCTCCGCGCGAACAATCAGTGCAAACTCAATCCCGTTGCCCTAGGTTGACCGAAGGGCAATACAACTGACCATGACTCCCCGGCCGGGGAAAATTCCACGACCTGAAAGCTTGGTTTTTAATGGGGCTGACCTTAATCGGATTTGGACGCTTTGTCCACGCCGCCGAAGATATAACTCATGGCGATCAGGACCGCGAACATAACGAAGAAGATGCTGCAAATCTGGAAGGCCACATTGATGATGTCCACAACCTTCTGGGGCATCACTACCGCATGGTTCAACAAAAACATCAAGGCCGCGGCCGAACCGAACAAACCCAGCCAGCGATAGTAGCGGGGCCGCAGGCCCTGCCAGCGGGCTTTGACCTCGTCGGGGGTCAGTTTGTTGTAACGGTCCTGAAGCGAACTTTTCTTTTTCATAGCCATATTCATGTTTCCTGTCTCCTGTCATTATAGCCCAAAGAAAGGTGGGCCGGATCTTGCGACCCGGCCCACCGCTTAACACACTACACTTCCGGGAACCAACAGTCGGTGCTTAGTTCGAAGCCGACGACATTTCGGTGCTGGACATCGTGGTCTTGAGTTCGAAGTCCGGATAGGCCAGAGCGCCCATTTCCGGCAGATCCGCACCCTGCAACTCGGTCTCGCGGCTGACCCGCATCGGAATGATCAGGTTGGCGAGTTTGAACCAGACGAAGGACAAGACAGCACCGAGCAAGATACAACTGACACCACCGATGGCCTGGGCCGCAAGCTGGCCTTTACCCATCGCCGAGAAGTACGTGGCGCCCGAGACACTGCCGATGGGCAGGATGCCCACGACGTTGTTGAAGAATCCGGGTTGACCTTCACCAGCGATCACCGAGTTCCAGCCGAAGCCATAGTCGCCCGTAGAAAACAGGCCGACCGCCAGAACCCCGAACAGGCCGTTGACACCGTGGACCGAGACGGCACCCACGGGATCATCCACGCCCATGCTATCCCAGAAGAACACACTGTAGACCACCAGCACACCGGCAATCAAACCGATGAGCACAGCGCCACCCGGCGAGACGAAGGCGCAGGGAGCGGTAATCGCCACCAAGCCTGCCAGCATGCCGTTGCACATCATCGAGGGATCAGGTTTGCCGAACTTGAGCTGCATCGTAACCATCGCGGCCAGAGCCGCAGCCACACCGGCCAGCATGGTGTTGACCACCACGAAGCTGATGCGCAGATCTGTACCAGCCAGGGTCGAGCCGGGGTTGAAGCCGAACCAGCCGAAGGCGAGGACGAAGGTGCCACCCATGACCATCGGCAGATCGTGGCCGGGGATGGGAACCGCTTTGCCGTTGACGAATTTGCCGATACGCGGCCCGATGATGATGGCACCGATGAGACCGATGGTACCACCCATCAGATGCACCACACCCGAGCCGGCGAAATCCACATAACCATGACCCAAGCCGGCGAGGGGGCCTAACTGGGCCAACCAACCACCACCCCAAGCCCAGCAAGCGAAGACGCAGTAGGGCAAGGCCACAAAGAGGCCGTACAGGGAGAAGTTACCCCAACGCCACCGTTCGCACATCGTGCCGGTGGGAATCGTCGCGGTGGTATCCATGAACACCATCATGAAGAAGAACAGGGCCATGACGGAGACGTCCTGCATACCCGAGAGGAAGAACCCCTTGGTACCCAGAATCGTCCAGTCGCCAATGTGCAGGCCGCTGTTCAGAATGGCGGTGCCAGGGCCCATCGAGCTGTACCAGCCGGGAGCCACGGGACCGTTGAACCAGTTGCCCCAGCCCAGGGCGAAGCCGTAGGCATAGAACGCGATACAACCCAGCGGATAAATCATCATGTTCATCGCATAGGTGTGACCGGCGTTCTTGGCCCGGATCAGGCCGGTTTCGACCATCGCGAACCCGAGCTGCATGAACATGACCAGGAAGCCCGTGATGAGCACCCATACCATGTTGATGGAGAACGTGTTATGCGCGATACGATCATAGAGATCGGTCATGCCCAGTTTATTGACATCGTCGCCCTTGCCATCCATGCCAGGAGTGATCCACGTACCGGCTTTGCCACCGGTGGGATCGGGTTCGGATAAACCTGCCATGTACTCGGGCTTATAGGCCGCGGGAGCCGTCGCGGCTTCAGTAGCCGCCGCAGCAGTTTCAGTGGCCGCGGCCGTGGTGGCCGTCATAGCCGACATCGCTTCGTTGGACTGAGCCCACGAAACAAAGGGGACAATCAGGATGGCGAGCAACAGCGCGATAGCCGAGGCTTTGAACCGCCGGCCTATGGCATACTGTGGCATTCGCCGCCAAAGGTTGGGAACAACTTTCTTCACGATGGACTCCTTAAAAAACTTACGTTTCCCCAAATTCCGCGCGGTTTTCCGAAGCTATGGGGCAAAGCGCTTCGGACGCCCGATGAATACCTTCGAGATGTCCCCGACATGGCGCCAATGCCACATCCGCCAGAGGACGTCTCCTGCTGTTGGTATGGACAAATGCAGTGCCATAGGTCAAGAAGTCATCAAGACAGGGTAAAATGGGGGCGAAAGTAGGCTGTTTTACTGCCGTTAAGTATGCTGTATTAAAGCAGTTAGATTCGGTTCGTATAAAATTGATCTGGTGCGGATCATGGTCTGGTTGGGGCGGCTTTTGGGCGTGTCTGAATGATTATTATATAGGCGGTTAATTCTCGAATACGCACCAATGCACAATCAGTGCGCATAAAATAGGCGGCAACAGGTCTGAGGTTAACTCGCTACGGCGGTTTTCGCTGGAAATTACCTTAAAATATATACATAACCATAGTTTTTACATGGTGTTATGTAATATCAATGCAGTCTATTCGCGTGCCTTATTTAGCAGCACTTAACCACAATTTCCATATATGCGTACATGATGTTTTGCACTGTGCAATAAGTGTGCAAGCCCCGCGTTTGTCACTTGGCGGGTGCTAACCTGGGTGACGAATCACCCGGGTGAGTGGTGTTTTTACACGGAGATCGGTTATGTGGCAACAGATTCTTGGTGGCGTAA
>JBAXGE010000134.1:0-6198 GCA_037139555.1 Phycisphaerae bacterium | reverse complement strand
GCCCGGATCGTGCGCGATTACGCCGATCTGCTCAACCTCCCGGCCAGTTTCACCATCTTTGACACCGCCGATCAGCTCAAACTCATCAAGCAGGCGTTATCGGACTGCGGGCTAAGTCCCGAAAACTACCCCCCGCAGGCGATCCGTTCGGCCATCAGCGGGGCGAAAAACAAACTGCAAACCCCGGGGCTTTATACCACAGGCAATACTGACCATTTCGCCCGGTGCGTGGCCCGGGTGTATAGCCGTTATGAAACCTTGCTCGGGGCCGCCAAGGGTGTGGATTTTGACGACTTGCTGCTGAAGGTGGCCATCCTGCTGCGTGACAACAAAGAAATCCGCACCCAGTTGCAGGACCGCTTCCAATATTTGCTGATTGACGAGTATCAGGACACCAACCACGCCCAGTTCATCATCGCCCACATGCTGGCCATGGACCACAAAAATATCTGCGCCACCGGGGACCCGGACCAATCCATCTACGGCTGGCGCGGCGCCAATCTCAACAACATTCTGGAGTTCGAGCAGTTCTTCCCCAACGCCAAGGTGGTGTATCTGGAGCAAAATTATCGCTCGACCAAAAACATTCTTGCCGCTGCATCAGCGCTGATCGCCAACAATATCAAACGCAAGAAAAAAGACCTGTGGACCGAAAACGAGCAGGGGCCGCTAATTGATATTATTACCTGCCGCGATGAAGCGCAGGAAGCTGAACAGATTGTCGAACGGGTCCAGCAGGCGCACGATCAGCAGAAAATATTCTGGGGCGATATGGCGGTGTTTTACCGTGTCAACTCCTTATCCCGCGCGCTGGAAGATGCCTTTATGAAGGCGGGTATCCCCTATCAGGTGGCGCGCGGTACCGAGTTTTATGGCCGTAAGGAAATCCGCGATGTGATCGCCTACATGAAGGTGGTGGTCAATGTGGCAGATAATGTGAGTCTGGAACGCATCGCCAACGTCCCGCCCCGTGCCATGACCGAGGCCAATCTGGACTTCATCCGCCAAGCCGCCGAACAGCGCGGCGTGAGTATGTTGCAGGCGATGCAACAGTTGGATACGACCCCCATCCCCAGCCTGACCCGGCAGGGCGGTTCCGGCGCGGCCAATCTGGGACGCATCTTCCTCGCCCTGCGCCAGTGGGTGTATGGCACCACCCCGCCCCCGGCGGAAGTGACCGAGGAACCCTCCGAAGCGGATTTGTTCCAGAATATCAACGTGGACGAACTGATGGAAAGCTCCGAAGAATACAACCCCGGCGTGCATGATGAAATCGCCACGGAAACCGCCCCCGCCAAACCGCGCTTGACCATGAAAGCCATCCTCGAACGCATCTACACCGAGTCGGGGCTGGAAGCCATGCATACGAAGCAACGCCAACGTGATGGCGAAACCGACGATGATCCGCTGGCCAACGTCAACGAATTGATCAATGTGGCCGCGGAGTTTGACGCGCAAAATACCGACGGCACGCTGGATGATTTTCTGGCCCAGATCACGCTGGCCTCGGATGTGGACCGTCTGCAGGATGCCGGCGGTGCGGTCACACTGATGACGCTCCACGCGGCCAAGGGGCTGGAATTTCCCTGGGTGGGGATTGTGGGCTGGGAAGATGGTTTGCTGCCGCACATGCGGGCGCTGATGAATGGCGGTAATGAGACCGAATTGGAAGAAGAACGCCGCCTGGCGTTTGTGGGCATCACCCGTGCGATGAAACATCTACTGCTGACCAACGCGCGGTGCCGGATGATCCGGGGCGAAACCCAGCGCACCATCGCGTCGCAATTTCTGCGTGAACTCCCCAAAGAGACGTTTAATCATCTGGATCTAGCCGGGGAAGAGCCGTTGGGTTCGCGCGGTGGCAGTGGCCGCAGCGAATCATTCCGCTCCGGCTGGCAGCAGCGCTTTGGCGGCGCCAGCAGTGGTCCATCCAGCAGTTCCGGTAGCAGTTCCAGTTCCAGCGATAGCAGTGAAAATTCCGGCCACCGCTTCCGCCGGGGCATGATGGTACGGCACGCGCAATTCGGCATTGGCCGGATTGAACATCTGGAGAAAGCCGGCAATCAGACCCGTACCGTGGTGACCTTTAACACCCACGGCCGCAAGACGTTGATTTTAGAATACGCCCATCTGGAACCATTGGGCAGTTAGGCTAAGATGCTGATATGAAATCCCGTGCCCTTATCGGTCTGCTGGTGGCCCTGCTCATGAGTATCGCGGCGGGATATTGGCTTTGGCCCCAGCCCGCGTCGTTGACTCCACCGTCGATGTTGGGGCTGACCTTGGGATTCATCGTCACCATTCTTGCGGTAGCGGTGCTCTTTGATGTGCGCCAGCGCGGGCCTCTACTGATCAAACTGCTGGCCGGAATTATGATTCTGGTTGGTCCGGCGGGCGCGATCGGTTTTTCCTGGCAAGCCTTGGAGTGGCGCCGGGCCATGGAACAAGCGGAGAGCCATAATCTCCGCGCTATCGCTCAGGCCATGGGCGCGTTTGTATTACGCACCGGGCATCTGCCCAGCACACTGGAAGAAATGGTGACGGCGGAAATATTGACCACACGCGAAACGCGTACGCCTCTGTCCAAGGGGCCGCGCACTTACGATAACAAGCCCGACTATTATGTGGCCACCATGGGGGAACCATGGCCCGCGCAAACCGACCTTCCCAGTAAGGACATCATCGTGGCGTATACCAACGGGCCACGCATGAGTAAAGATGTCTGGCTATTCGCTTACGCCGATGGAACAGTCAGATTTATTCGCGAAGACGACATTGAGGCGGAATTCGCAAAGTCGAATCAAGCCCGGGTAGCCGCAGGTTGGCAGCCTTATCAGTGGAATGGGCCCTGGACATTGGTGCTACCTACCCCCATCATCCAGCCCACCAGCCGCCCCTAACTTACGCCCAATACACGCGTTACAACCACCCCCTAGAATGCCCTAACAAGCACCAAGCAAACCTTACGCAAATTCGTAACTTGTTCGGTGCCATCTTGATTTCATGTTAGGTCTTTGGTATGGTACATACATATACCGAACATCGGAGAATTTTTCTTGCAGAAATCTGCCCAAGTTTGCCGAAGATATAGGTGTGACATGAAGGTTCGTGAAACGCAGATTGGTGATGGACACGCGGGTTCGACCCGCACCATGGACGAATGCGGAACGAAAATTCGATCACTGACAGCAGGAGGCTGTCCAGTTGTGAGGCGCGACTTCACGACTGACACCGCAGCACATGTGCAAAGGAGTTCGACACATGGCAAACGATCACACCACCGTCGAGAAGTGGTATCGGCAGTGCGGGGACTTAACCCCGTTGTGCAGTTTTGGTCCGGGGGGATCCTATCAGGTAGATTGGCAAGTTCGCCCGGAAGATTACATTGCGTATCGGCATATCGCCCCCGCCCGCACCGTAGCGGTGGGTCTGGGACGCTTTCTCGGTCAGGTGATCAAGGATGCGGCGTTGTGGATTGCCGCGGTTCATCCCGCGCGGCGGCATCGTCTGGATACCTGGCCCGAATCGCTGGATGCCTGTCCCCAATGTGGCCATCAGGATTTATGGCAGCCGTGGGTTATGCAGAAATTACGCTCCGGACAAGTGACCCCGCAGTGGATCAGCCAGACCGAAGCGATTGCCGGCCAGTCTGCGGAAAAGCCCGCCTTGGTACCGGCCAGCCCAGCGGTGGTGACACCGGTCGCAAACAAAGCGCCACGCAAACGCACCAAGGTCATGCCGCGCAAACCCCATACATTGAAACTGGTCGGCACAGTCAGCGGTCCTTCCGCGACGATCAGCGGCCTATTCAATATATCCAGTCCTGCTGCGGACCTGCTCCGCAGCCAGTCCCCACGGGAGAGCTCAAGCCATGAACGCAACCCCCAAGCAAATTCGCATTCTCGCGGCCATTCGGGACTTTCAACTGCAGAACGGGTATTGCCCGACCATGCAGGAAATCGCCGATCGGCTGGACATATCGAAAGTAACCGTGTTCGAACACATCGAAGCCCTCGTACGAAAGGGGCTGCTGGAAAGGGATCGTTACAGGGCTCGCTCTTTGCAGCTTAGTGCAGGCGTGAAGTTGCCCGACGAAAACAAACCCACGCGGCTACCCATGGTGGGCACCATCGCGGCGGGCCGGCCGATCGAAGCGGTCGAGGAATCGCAATCGCTGGATTTGGAAACTTTATTCAGCTCCCGCCACGGGGTATATGTCCTGCGCGTCAGTGGTAACAGCATGATCGAAGATCATATTGCCGATGGCGACTTTGTCGTGATCGAACGGCGCGATACCGCCCAGGATGGCGAAGTGGTCGTGGCGTTGCTGGAAGATGGCCAGGCCACGCTCAAACGCCTCTACCGCGAACGCAACCGCATCCGCCTGCAACCGGCCAATTCGACCATGCAGCCCATTTACGTGGATAAAGACCTGCGGATTCAGGGGGTGTTGATTGGTGTGCTGCGCTCGCTGGGGCGGGTGGGTAAGTTCCTGGTCACTGATGAACCGGTTGTACCGGCGGCTTAAGGCGCGGTATCACGCAAGAACTTGCTGATGCGTTCACGCTGTGCGGTAGTTAAACGTTTGGGCTCATCCGGTGCCAGCGCGGCATCCAGCGTCAGCGCCTCCGCCAATAGCTCCCGGCGTCGGGCCAGGGGTAAATCCGTCATTTCATAAGCATATTTCCAGCGTAAACGGGCATCTTGGGGATTCAGTTGCAGACTGGTTTCGAGATCGCTGCCAACACTTTGACCCAGCCGTTTCTTAAGCTCGATACGGTAATTACAAACATCCAGCGCAGAGGGTTCTTGCGCCAACAGAGCATCCATCAACTGCAGCGTCCGCGTATGATCGCCAGCGCGCATGGTTTCCGCGATCTGCTCGCGCATCCGCTGCGTATCCGGCCCCACGTATCGTCCGACCAAAATCAATAGCGCCGTCCATAATACGATGACCAGCCCCACCATCATCCGGCCCACGGGCGCACGTTTGGCCTCATCCTGCGCCACGCCCGCGCCCAATAGCAACCACAGTAACAACGCCACTGGCCCGGTTACCACCGCGATATTGATTTGATCGTGCAAGAGCAGGGCCAGTGCGGCCATGAGCAACCCGAGACGCACCAGCAAAGTATTCGCACTGCACCAGCGCATCACGGCCCACCAGCACAAGCCCAGTACCAACGCATAACCGCCAGCCGTGATAAGGTCCGACCACCACCAAATCCCCGCTTGCTGGCTCTGGTTATCCAGCATTGGCCCAGCGCCGGACCACGCCTGCCAGACCGTGGCATCAAGCCGCAAGGCGCCGTAACCCACCCACCACAAGCCCGCAACCACGATCCCGGTATATACTCCTGTACGGTTGGGCGTGGGCTCCTGTTGCAGCGGGGTTGTTGGACGGGCGTTGCGATATAACAACCACAACAGCAGCGCGCCATACAACGCCGTTACCGGCAAGCCCAATTCCGCAGCCACCCGCACGATTTGATTATGCGGGTCTTTCACATCTTCGGGCGCTTGGGGGCGTTTAACCTGTAAATAATGCGTACCGAAATTACCCAGGCCCACGCCCGTCAGGGGATGGGACTTTATCACCTCTGCTGCCCCGGTCCAATAATACCAGCGGAACGTCATCGTTTTACTGGGCAGGCTATCGTGATACCAGCCATGTCCCACCAGCGCAATAGCCCCCAAAACTGTTAAACCCGCCCCTGCCCAGAATACCCTGCGCCAATGCCGGGCGAACACTTCACGCCAACGCCATCCCCCGGCCAGCAACCCAACGGCCAGCAGGGTCGCGAGGACTCCACCGCGACTGCCGGTGTAGTAAATGGCCCAAACCGAACCCAACAATACGCCAGCCGTCAATACCACGGCAAGTGGCAAACTACTCCGCCGCGCCCCGGCCGTGGCCAGTTGGCGTAGCTGTGCCCACAGGATCATGCCCCCCACCAGAATTACCGCCGAGAGTCCGGCCGCGTAAACATTGGACATATTGAAAAAGCCGGTAAGTTCTCCCGCCAGCAACCGGCTCTCAAACAACTTGGCCTCCGGTGCGTCAGGCGTCCAGCCCCGGGCGGCCAAAATTGCCGACTGGTTTTCGCGATACGTCGCGATGGTATCGGGAATATCACAGGTATATTGCACCACACCACGCAGGGCCAAAACCGCGCCCAGCCCCAATACCCCCGCCAC
>JBAXGE010000133.1:0-6261 GCA_037139555.1 Phycisphaerae bacterium | reverse complement strand
CTGGCGGAAATATCTCCCGGATAAAACCGAGCCGCTGAAGGGCCTGCAAATGCGCTATGTGAAAGTGGGATCGGGTCAGGTGTATTATTCCGCCCACGACATTTCCACGGCGCTGGTCGGACAGGCGGTGGATGGGGTATGGGGTTATACGCCGGAAACTGCCCGGCAGATCATGACCACCCTGCTTAAGCCGTAAGTCAATGCATACCTCAAGGCGGGTTGCGTGGATTGCCGGTGCGTACCGGCGCGGGAGTCGGGGCCGGCGCAGGGGTACCGCTGCCGGGGTCGAGCAGTTTGGTGTAACCGGGGGGCAAGGTTACGGGCAACGGGGGCGGTGGGCTGGTTTCTTCGCCCGGCTCCAGATAGCGCTTGGCCCCGGTGAGCCGGACCTTTTCAAATGCCTCGGCATCGGTTTTCAACTGCTGGGCTTCCACTTGCATCAGTTTTAGCGCATCGGAAATCTGATCCCGTTTCAGAATCAGGTCATTGCGCCGCTGTTGGATGGTTTGCAGATCCATATAAAAAGCATCGCGTCGGTTGACGAGCACCACATCTATGGCGCCCGTCTGCTGGCGTTGCTGGGCGATGAGCGTGTCATAATAATTAATGTTGGCCACGGTGGTATTCCAGTCGCGGGTGGCACTCTCAATCTGCCCGACGGCAGAATCATAGGCGAGTTGATTCTGACGATATTGCAGGTCCAGTTCACGGATTTTTCCGTACAACAATTGCGCGGTGGCATCCAGATTGTTGCGTTCTTCCTTGGTCACCCAACTGGAGCCATAACGATACAGCCCCTGCTTGGCCATCAGCGCCACCATGCGCGTTTCCGCCTGGGCGTATGTGGCGGTCAGACTGATATAACTGGGCAGCGTCTTGGAGCCTGAATAGGAACCGAGGAAGTCGGCTACATTATCCACCACCAGCCGGTTATCACCGCCGGACTGGAGGGCTTTGCTAAAGTTCAGCAGGGCTTCGGGTTCCCGCTTTAATTGTAGCGCCGCGACACTGGCATTGTTCCAACCCAGGACGCTATCGGGATCAAATTCGGTCATATGGATGAACCATTCCCGGGCCAGCAGGATCTGGTTCTGGCGCACGGCGACCATGCCCATAATCGCCAAGGCCGTGGGATTGCCTTCGTCCACGGTCAGCGCGGACTTGGCCAGTTCCACGGCTTCGCGCAGCTTGCCAGCGCGATACATATCCAGCGCGGGTACCGACCGTTCGCGGCCTTCCCGAAGCAGACCGTCACGTTGTTCGGGGGCGACCCAGTTGCGACGAAATTTGACATATTTTCCCGTCTGCATGCGCTGGTAGGCTTCGCGACTTTCCCGCGCGCTACGGGCACTGTCGGAGGTGGGAAACTCCGTGATAAAGGCATCGTGTTCCTTGATGATGTCGGGGAGTTTGTCCATGGCCCGGAACCGCGCCTGCATGGCCGCCCAACGCGATTCGGCTTTCTGCGTTTCGGTCACGTCCGAAGTCAGCGAAACCGAGCGCACTTCCTCGACCATCACGGTAAAAGGTTCGCCGACCCGGGGATTGATTTCCATCTCGCGGGCGTTCAGCCGGCGCATCCGCCCTTCGATCACGCGCCCGTCCTGCAATACAATCCGGTCGGCCCATGCGGGCACCAGGGCTACACTCGCCAGACACGTCAACAACAACCAAGCCGGGACCACGCGCATAAACACTCCTTCACAACCCAAAGACAGGTTATTCCACCATTTATGCGCAGACACGCAGACTGGTGGCAGGGTTAGTTCATTGTATCCGGCTGGGCGTGGATTCGGGCGGAAAATCGGGTGGGTTTACCCCAACGCCTCCCCTAACCATGACAAAACGGGCGGGGTTGTGGGCCCCCGCCCGTGAATGGGTACGAGATTGGATTGATTCAGGTCATTCGCCGAAAATCACCTTGGTGCCATCGAAACTTACGGTACGGGTACCAAGTTTGACCGTGGCTGCCAGGTCTTTTCCGGTCACCGTCAGCGCCGGGGCGGCACCCTGTTGCAGGGTTGCCACGAAGAAGAATTGACCCGCGGTGGGATCGCTGCCGGTGACAGCAACGCGACTGACACTGAAACCAATCTCGGCCTTGCCTGCGCCGCTGCCGGCGCTTATTACCGACTGGTATTTTTTCACCCCGACATCCACTTTGACGCCGGCAGGAGCCACAAAGTGCCCCACCAGCGTGGTGTTGCCTTTGGTGATGGTAAAACCGTCGGCGGTGGCTTTCGCGGCATTGACATCATCCAACTGCCAGACCCATTCTTTGGTCTTTCCGCCATCAATGGAATCTACCAGTGCCAACAGCATCGGGGCACCGGCCTTGCCGGAATAATCCACCCCAAACGCGCGGATATGTTTGGCGCCGGGTTGTGCGGTACCGGGGTGGCTGACATCGCCGTAGCGCTCGTTTTTCGGCCAATTTTCCTTATCCTTGGTGGAGAGCGTCAGGGCGCTGAGATCAAAGCTGACCTCCCCTGAGCCATCGGGCCGGGCCGCCTGATGAATGAGTTTGCCGGTTTTGCCGGTGGCAAAATCGGGATCATCGGGGAACAACACTACGGATTCCAAATATCGGCGGGTCTCACGGCCTTCATTGCCATGGGCAAAGATCTGGCCAAAGCCCATTAGCCGGAAGGTCCCGCCGTCATCGCCACCCCAACCGCCGGAACTGCGGCAACGGCCAAAGGCTTGGAATACGATATTGTCTGCGCCTGCCCAACCGTTACGGAAGGAATAGTAACCAAAGTCCGGCGCCTGCCAGGCCAACGGCAAGCCGGCTTGATTCAGCGGAACCGGTTTCATATCCGTGGGATAGTGCAGGAAGGTCTGGATCGGATCGCCGGAAGCGATTTTTTCCAGATCAGGTTTTTCAACGCTGCCACCGACATGCAGGTTCCACGCCCATAGCACACCCGCCTGCCACTGGGCGGGCACAAGCGGGAACAGGGCGGAAACATTATCGGGATCCAGTTCCAGATGGGCATTGATGCCCTGATTCTGCCATTTGCCCGCAGCGCCATAAACCGTGGCACACAGCACGCGCGGCAGATAATGGCTGAGGTCCTCCAGCGACGAGAGCGACCGGCCAAACATATTGAGATAGGCGGCATGGTAGCGATTGGGACCGCTGATGGCATGCTGGAAGTAGCTGCCGGATTCGGCCTGATACCCACCCCGGCCCAGACCTTCGCGGCCAAAGAGATACATCATGCGCCGCCCCTGCAGGAACAACCGCACGGTGGCCTGATCCATACCATCGGCACGTTTCCATTCGGCGATTTCATATTCCCATTCTTTCAGTGCGGCTTCATATTCGCTCTGCTGAGCCACCATCACGGTTTTGGATTTGGCCAGATCCGCCTCGGTGACCGCTTCAAACCACGGTTCGAACGAACCCCACTTGGCGCTGAGCCGCAGGGCACAGTGCATGGGGTAAAGCCCCTTCTCCAGTTGGATCACCTGATCATTGGCCACGCGCACGCCGTTGAGCACCATCTGGGTGCGCCCGGCCTTGCTGAATGGCACACGCACTTTGAGTTGGCGCGGTTCGGGATTATCAATCACGGTGTAAAAGAAGCAGGTAACGGCTTTGTCTTTTTTCAGTTGCTCCAGGGAAATCCCGCCCTTTTCCGCCTGGATATGTTTGGCGTCCAGTGAGGCAAACGTGAGTTCTTTATCATCAATGGTGAATTTGCTGCCGGGGGCGGGACGTTCGCTTTCCAGACCGTTCATGGTCTGCATGGGATCGGTCACGATGGCCATAGGCAGCGCTTCGGTGGCCAGCCACTGCGTGGGACTCTTGCCCAGTTCGATCTTGACCACCGGCACCCCGGCCTGAGGCTTGAAGTCGGCAGCCGGGGGAATCAGTGCGGCGGCGGAAGGGGCTGCAGGCTTAACGGGCGCGGGGCCTTTTTCTCCCCACAGCGCCAGACCGGCAAATGCGGCGCCGGAGTAAATCGGGCCGGCATAATTTGAGGTGACATTCCAATTGATCGTCCGACTGAGTTTGGATTGATCGTAGAAGACAATGAACGTGATCCAGCGCAGGTAGGTTTCGGCCTGCTTGCGGAATTCGGGTGTCCAAGCGTCGTAGCAAAGGTCATAGGCCACGGCCACCTGTTCCTGACGCGGGCCCCAGGCCCGGCCTACCGCCAGCGCACCCCCGGCCTGATTGGCCATGTGGCGTTCGACGGATAGCTTGGCCTTCTCGGCCCAGGCTTTATCGCCGGAAATCTGGTAGCGCACCCCCATCCCAATGGCATCGCCATCGCCGTCGCCGCCTTTTTCACTGCCCATGCGTTCCAGACACAGTTTGCCCAGTTCGGTTTGGGCGCGTTGGCGCAACGCGGGCAGATCGGTTTTACGGAACAGAATGCGGGGATGTTCGCCGGGTTGTACGGGCACGAAGCCGGGGACAACCGTCTGCGGTGGCCGTACGCGACCAAAGGCGCGCCCGGCATAAGGCCGGTCCCGGAAGGTGCCGGTATAGGTACCCGTCAGCGCCCCATCGGGAGCACGGGTCAGACTGACTTTATAACTGGCGCGCCCGCTGGGCATCCAGGCATCGCCTTCAACCTTGATTTCCAACACGAAATCCAATCCGGTGGCCGTGACGTTACTTTCCGCTACCCTGCCCATGTGAATACCCACGTTGTAATTGCGGGCGATGCCCACCACACGCTCCCAGTGATCACCCGTGCGGGTTAAATCCAGCAAGAGCGACGCCCCCTCGGGACTGGGGACTTGGGTATCGTTGGCCAAGGCGCCAACCAGCCCAAGCTCCAACGCGAGATCCGCCGACGCGGGGGCATCGGCCGCATGGGTGGTGGCCGTCAGTCCGAGTGCAAGACCACAGACCATAACCAACATGAGCCTGAACAGGGAGACTATTCGCATGTGCGTATCCTACAAAAGAGTTGCACCTTCAATGGCAAATACAACGCAGGATGGCGGCGGCTATTGCCCTCAGAAGGAAATCGCCCCCTGCGGAGCCGTTACGGCTTTTGATATTTGGCCCGAATAATACTGTGCAGACCACCGCGCGGGGTCCATTGGGTGATGATTTCCATGCGGCGGGGTTGCAACAACGCCACCAAGTCATCAAGAATGCGATTGGTCACATCTTCATAGAAAATACCGCGGGTGCGGAAGGATTGGAGATAGAATTTGTAGCTTTTGAGCTCCACACAGGTGGCCTCGGGGATGTAGATCAGGCGGATGGTGCCGAAGTCGGGCTGGCCGGTCTTGGGGCATACCGAGGTAAATTCGGGGGCCACATGTTCGATTTCGTAATCGCGCTGGGGATGGGGATTGGGAAAAACTTCCAGCAGTTGGGTAGGTTCCGACACGGGGTTGCTCCTGCAAATAATTACGGGGTTACTTGGCCGCCAGAAGGGTCATGACCTGTTTCAAATCCGACCACATCATATTACGTGTTTCTGGGGTGTAGTTGCGCAGCAGATAGGCCGGGTGGAAGGTGGGCATGGCGGGGATGCCGCGATGGTCCTGCCACTGGCCGCGCACGGAGAGAATGCCCACTTGCAGTTGGAGGAAAAAGTGCAGCGCGGGATTGCCCAGCGTGACAATGGCGCGGGGACGGATAATTTCGATCTGGCGGAACAAGTAACCCAATTGGGCCGCCGCCTCGGCGGCTTCGGGCGGACGGTCCACCATACGGTGCATGACTTCGCTCCACGCGGCGCAGCGCACCTTGACCACGTTGGCGATATATACCTGTTCCCGCGCATAGCCCATCGCCCTGATCATCTCGTCGAGTTTCTGTCCGCTCTTGCCCACAAAAGGCCGCCCCTGAATATCTTCTTCCACGCCGGGGCCTTCGCCGATGAATATGATCGGGGCCTCGGGATCGCCTTCACCGAAGACGACATTTTTAATTTCATCGTTTAGCAGGCCAGCCAGATCGGCTTTGACCGTCTGTTCCAGGGCGGCGAGTTGCGCAATTTTGTCCGCCCGCGTCAGCGGGGGCAGCGCGGCAATCTTGCCCGCAGGCGGTGGGGGCAATGCGATATTTTTTCTGGCCATATCATCCCTTCCTGAGTTATGCAGCCCGGCCATGATGGACACCCCGGCGGGCGGAGCGGGAGGTGGGGCCGAGGTCGGAGTACGCGTGACGATTGCGGGACGCGTGACGATTGCGGGACGCGCGACGGTTGGCGGCGGCGCGGCGGGGGTCGGTTTCGGGGTTACGGGCACAGGTCGCGCCGGAGTTACCGCCGGGGTGGTGGG
>JBAXGE010000132.1:0-6293 GCA_037139555.1 Phycisphaerae bacterium | reverse complement strand
AAGGCGTGGTCCGCAGCTACTTCTCCACCGGCGAAACCGGCTGGGGCAAACAAGTAGAAGCCACCGTACGCGGGATTCTGGAACAGCAGTTTCAGGGTAAGGTGATTGATTAAGGCTGTATGTAAGTTGACATAGCCATAAGCTCAGGGGCACGCCACGGCGTGCCCCTGGGATTTTGGGGCGAAGTATAATGCATGCGTCTTTTGTGCGGTTGAAATATAGCTTACAATATCAAGCCTAATGCGAAAGGCTGACGATGAAGAGCAAACACAAACCATTAGCGTTGAAAAATGCCCCATTGGAATATGCACCGGCGAACGAGCAGGGGGTAGTGTTTCTATTTGCTCACATCGCACGGCGTTTGCAGTTTCGAATCGAAGAAATCCGCCCGCAATATCCAGACTGTATCGCATATCGTCGCGTGGGAGACGCGGAGAAAAAAGTACGGATCGAGTTTGAATATAGGTCAAGTAGTTTTAGGGCACATGGCCATGATCCCCGTAACTGTGATTTAATAATCTGTTGGCATCATGATTGGCCGGATGTGCCAAACAAGATCGAAGTTATTGAATTAAAACGCTACTTTGGCGTAGCCAGAAAAGTCTGGATTCATCCATCGCGTCAAGATCAGTGGGATGATATTGATCAATTGAACAGAATGAACTGGTCGTTGTCCAAGCAGGCAACGCCCGGTGATGTGCTTTTAATGTATCGGTGTTCGCCTGTGTGTGCCATTACGGACGTATTCGAATATTCTGGAGATCATGTTACACGTGGTGGTGCAAGCTGGCGTAAAGGGGACGCCTATTTTGGTGAAATAAAGCGTGTATGTCAGCTTAAATCGCCCATATTTATTGATGATTTACGTACGCACAGGGTACTCAAAACAGCATCTTTTGTGCGGCGTAATATGCAGGGTAGAGGACTTCCAGCTACAGAATACTGGCCATATCTCTACGAAATGATATTAGATCGTAATCCTGCCGTGGCACGGTCAGTAAAGAGATTTCGAACCGATCGGCTATAGTCGGTAGAAATTTCGATGATATTTCAAAAATACGCAGAATATGTGGCCATTATGCCAATCGTGACGGGGTATCCACGAGGTGCACAATAGACAAAAAGGCGATATGATGCCGCTATGTTCTGGCTTACGATGATATTGCTCTGGCTGGTTATCGCAGCGGCGCTGTTTTGGTTGGCGGTGTATTACACGCCCAGCCAGCGACGACTGGGGGCCTTTGTTTATAACAGCGCGGATGACCCCGCCAAGTTTGGGCCGGTGTGGCCGGGGGACCCCACGCCGGGGACGTATGCGGGCGATCCCGAGTCGTGGCCGGAGGTGACGGTGGTGGTCGCGGGGCGCAACGAGGCGCGGCACCTGCCGGTGACGCTACGGTCGTTGTGCCAGATGGATTACCCGCATTATCGCGTGGTGTTCGTGGATGACCAATCCGAAGACAATTCCGCGGCAGTGCTGGCGGAATTGGGCAAGGAATTTCCGCATTTGCAGGTGATACATAATCAGACGCCCCCGCCGGCGGGGTGGGTGGGCAAGTGTTGGGCGTTGCATCAGGCACGCGGGCAAATTACCGCGCCCTGGGTGATGTTTACCGATGCCGATCTGGAATTTCATCCCGACTGTCTGCGGCAGATGCTGCAGTTGGCCTGGCACCGGCAGTTGGATGTGCTCAGTTCGTTACCCTTTGTCCGCGTGGGCAGTTGGGGCGAGCGCCTGGGCATCCTGATGGGCTTACTACTGATCAGTTTGAAATATCCGCTGGCCCGCTGCAACCAGCCAGGGCATCCCGATACCATTACCGCCGGCGGGTTTATGTTGTGGCGGCGCGAGGCGTATGAGGCGCTGGGCGGGCATGCCGCCGTGAAAGGCCGGGTGACCGAGGACCTGCATATCGGCCAGCGGGCGCGGGCATTGGGACTGCATGTCTTTACCGTGCTGACGCATGATTTGTATGGTGGGACTATGTACGAGGGGACGCGGGACACCTATCACGGGCTGAAGAAAAATGCTTATGCCGGGGCGGAATATCGGCCGCTGGTGGCGCTGTTGGCGGTGGTGATCTTGCTGGTGCCGATGGGGCTGATGCCGGTCTATGTGGTGGCGGCGGTGGGGCTGTGGACGGTGCTGCCGAGTTTGTATACGGGGTTACTGATGGTGGCGACAGTGGTGGCACTGCTGGGGATGCTGGAAAGCACCCGGCGGCTGGTGGAGATTTTGGGTTGGCGGCCCCGGACGGCGTGGTTGCTGCCACTGGCGGCGTGGTTTTATGTGCTGGTGCTGGCTGGTTCGATGCGGGATTATTACCGCGGGGGCAACGTCTGGGCAGGACGGCGGTTGAAACCGACCAGTTAGTTGGCATTTAATTCGATTGCAACTCATTGCCAGCATTGCAGTTACGTGACGGGCACAAAAGTATATAAAATATATAGAATTAGTGTCGTAAAATGATATGCTAGGTAATTAGAGGCGCGGAAATTCTCATACTTCGCCTCTCATATCAACCGGTCCACCGCGCCGCGAAATTTAGAATTGTGAACAATTACAGGGATGTAATCAGGTCGCAGGACGCGGTCAGTACGTCGTTATTTTACCGGCTGGTGGGTAGCGCTGGCGCCCACAGGTCAAGGAGGGTGATATGAGCGTGGCACCGATTCGGATCATGGCGGAGGTTATGGGTCGGCCCGGGTTTGTGATCACAGACGATCCACACCAAAAGCAGCAACGTATGGTAGAGGCCCTGCAGGCGGACCCGCAGCGCAGCGAAACGATGTTGCTGGAGGTATTCGGTCCGGAGTTTCTGGCCGATATCAAACAGTTGCTCGCGGCCACACGTTCGGGGGAATTAAAGGGCGGCCACGGGCCGGTGGGGGCGGAACTGGAAACCAGTATCCAGCGGCTGCGCCAGCATTTATGTGAGCGCTACAGTATGGACCAGTTGTTTGCCCAATGGTGTGTGGAAAATTGGGCGCTGGCGATGATTCTGGGCGCGCTGCACAGCGAGGATGTGGATCCCACCCATTTTGCCGAACAGGAAATCATTTTCGAACGGGCGGGCTTGTCCGAAGAGGCCCGGCATGAAATCCGGGCGGGGCGGAATTTGCATGATCATCTGTTGGAGCAGTGCCGCAAGGGGAATAATGCCTTGGTGGCATTACTGCTGAAACGCGGGGCGGCCCTGGAATCCCGGGCCGAGGATGGCAGCACCCCGCTGCTGCGGGCGATCAACAGCCACCATGTCGAAACCGTGGAGCTGCTGCTCAACTGGGGCGCGGCGGTCCGGGCCCAGGACCGCACCGGTTGCTGTGCCCTGCTGCTGGCGGCGGCGGGCGGCTATGTGGGGATCGTCAATGCCCTGCTGGACAAAGGCGCCGAAGTCAACGGGCAATCCAAAGAAGGACGTACCGCCCTGATGGCGACAGCGTTCTGCGGGCATGAGGAAGTGATGCGGGTGTTGCTGGCCCGGCGGGCCGATGTCAATCTGCAAACCCGGGTGGGCGAGACGGCGCTGATGTTTGCGGCCCTGTCCGGGCATGTGCATCTGGTGCGCTTGCTGATCGAGCACGGTGCCGAGGTGAATACCGTAACCCGCACGGGCTGGACGGCGCTACTGTCGGCGTGTATCAGCGGGCATCTGGCGGTGGTGGAAGTGTTGTTGGCTAAATGGGCCGATACCACCGTGCAAAATGAGGATGGCGACAGTGCCCTGAATCTGGCCGTAAGCAATGGCCGGCTGGAAGTGGTGTTGGCGCTGCTGGCGGCGGGGGTGGGGGTGAATGTGCCGGATCGGCACGGGATGACCCCGCTGATGAATGCCGCCCAGCGTGGGCAGGTGGCCATCGTGCAATGTCTGCTCCAGCATCATGCCTTGCTGGATGTGCAGAATCATCGCGGGGCTACCGCGCTGTTGTTGGCCACAGAATACTGCCAGAAAGATGTGGTGGTAGCCCTGTTGGAACAGGGGGCCGATGTGTATATCACCGACCGCGATGGCACCAGTGTCCTGATGGCGGCGATCAACACCGGCCACCGCGATATTGTGGCGCTGTTACGGCAGTATAGTTCCAGTCATCCCCCGGATTCGGTGGCGTTACGCTGAGCTTTGCGCCGCAGCAGAATCTGCGAACTCCAAACTGCGAGGCTGTCATGGTAAGCATACCCCGGCAAATGTTGGTGGAAATGATCGCGCGGCAAGGGCGGGATGGTTCCCCGGGACCGCGCGGTGTGGGCGCGGCGGAGCCGGAATCCGGTACCGAGAACCGGGCGGGCAACGTGGCGGTGGCGTTGGAAGATTTGTGTACCGAGCCGCAGCGCTACCGGGAGTTTTTGCTCCGTGCGCTCGGCCAGGATCCGAACCACGGCGAAAAATTTCTGCTGAACCTGTTTGGCCGGGAGCATACCCGCGAAGTGAATCTGCTGGCCACGGCCGTGCGGGCGAATGTGCCCCAGGAACTGACCGCACCCGGCCATGACAGCGTGGCGGTGCGGGTGCGCAAACTGGTGGAACGCATGCAGGAAGCCTATGGGTTGGAACTCAATGTCGCCCGCTGGTGTGTGGAAAACTGGGCGGTGGCGCTGGGGGTGTTGCCGGTGGAAGTGACCACCGGGTTCGATAATACGGATCAGGAAGCGATCTTCGATGCGGCCAATCTGCCCAAAGATGTGCGCCAGGATATCCGGGCGGGAACGCGGCTGGATGATTATCTGGCCCGCGCGGCCAAACTGGGGCATTATGATCTGGTCCGCCTGTTGGTGCGGTCCGGCGCGGCGGTGAATGCCCAGGATGGCCGCGGTCTGACGGCGCTGGGGTATGCCGCACAAGCCGGACACGGTGAGATCGTCAACTGGCTGATCCAGCAAGGCGCCAAGGTGGCACTGGGGCATGAACCCGAGGGTACCCCGCTGAATTTGGCGGTGCTGCACAATCATCCCGGCGTGGTGAGTATGCTGTTGCAACGGGCAGAAGGGGTGACCGGCGCCATGCGCAATGGTGCGCTGCTCCTGGCGGCCAAACAGGGGCATATGGATGTGGTGGCGCTGCTGCTGGCGCAGGGCGCCTCGGCCGGCTGTAGGCGCACCGATGGCGTAACCCCGTTGATGCTGGCGGCCATGGGCGGTTTCCGGGCGGTGGTGCGGATGCTGCAGGCCGCGGGGGCGGATGTGAATGCCCGCACCACCCATGGTCGCACGGCGCTGATGGCGGCGGCGTACGGCGGGTTTGCGGGGGTGGTGGAGGAATTGGTGGAACATCAGGCAGACGTTCAGATGTGCGATCACGAGGGCATTTCAGCGCTGCTGTTGGCGGCGCAGAATGGGCACCGTGAGGTGGCGACCCTGCTCTTGACGCATGGTTCGAACGTGGATGCCCGTAACCCCAAGGACGGGCGGACGGCGCTGGTGCTATCCGCCCAACACGGTAACAAGGCACTGAATGAACTGTTGCTGGAACGCGGCGCTGAGGTCAATGCGCAGACCAGTGCGGGCCGCACGGCCCTGATGGAGGCCGGACTGAACGGGCACCGGGACATTGTTCAGACGCTGCTGAACCACGGCGCCCAGGTGGAAATCCCGGATGCAGAGGGGTGGACGGCGCTGTTGCTGGCGGCAGAAGACGGACATTCGGCGATTGTCAGTCTGCTGCTGGAGCATGGCGCGGCCGTTGATACCCGCAGCACCGACCGGCATCATTGGACCCCGTTGTTGCTGGCGGCGATGGAAGGCCATCTGGAAACGGTGGTGGAGTTGCTGAATCACGGCGCTGAATTACAAAGCCGCGATACTGCGGAACGGACCGCGCTGATGCTGGCGGCCCACAACGGGCATGAGTCCATTGTCAAAGTCCTGCTGAGCAAAGGGGCCCATGTGAATGCCCGCAACCAGAAAGGCGAGACGGCACTGATGCTGGCGGCGGAAAAGGGGCATGCTGCCGTGGTGCAGGTGCTCATCGAGCATTTTGCTTATCTGCATCTGCGCGATCAGGCCGGTCATACGGCCCTGCGCAAAGCCGAACACAACGGGCACCACGCAGTGATCAAGCTGATCACGCAATTTGTTGACCAGGGCTGGCTGGCGTGGTTACTGCGGCCCATCCGCTGGACCCGGGCGCTGAATTTCTGGCGCTGAGCGCGGACCGATCGGTGCAGCACCCCCTGCGTCTGGTAGGTACAATCCGCCCGCAGTGAGGGCGATGAAAATCGGGCAGATACTTACAGCCCATCCGGCAACGGTTCATCTTTGGCCGTGCGGTCCATGGGCAAGGGGCTGAGGACATTGG
>JBAXGE010000131.1:0-6476 GCA_037139555.1 Phycisphaerae bacterium | reverse complement strand
AGCGGTTGGCTGCGGTCAATACGCCGGCCCAACGGGGACACGATGCGCTCGATAACGGAAATGGCGGACTCTTCCGAGGGGAAGGTGTAGGGGACTTTGGTGATCCGACCGCCCCGTTCGATGTAAATCAGATTGGGCTTGACCACCATAATTTCCGTGATACTGGGCGAACGCAACATGTCTTCCAGTGGACCCAGACCAAAAATAATATCGTAGAGAATTTTCTTGATGTACGCGACCACCAGATAAACCCGGAGGTTGTCGAGCATTTCCTGCTGGGTGGCGTTGAATTGGGTTTCAAACTGCAATTCCACCACATCTTCGGCATTGCTGGGCAGCGGTTTGCCCTCGATGATGCCCATGCGCGTGGCCATGCGGCCTAGAATCCCTTCCAGCAGAGTTTCGTTTTCGGGATTGATGCCCACCTGGGTCCAGGTGGTTTGAATTTTCACTTCTTGATTGAACTTCTTGACTACCCAATCCAGCATGCGGGTTTTGAGTGCCCGTTTCAGCATCACCGGCGTGATGGGGGACTCGAGCACCTGGGACTTGAATTCGCCCAGTAGCATGTCATCCACTACGAGATTGAGCGTTTCGGTGCGGTCGGTGGATCCTTCGACCCGGGTCCAGGCCCCCAGCCGTAAGTCCAAACGTCGCAGCACGGTGGCATGCAGCACATTGATGATATCGGTGATTTGGGCTTCTATATTGGCACTGGCACTGGTGGCCGCCAGCACGTCGTCCCGCTGGGCCTCTTCCAACCGCAAAACGAACTCGACCAGCCGGATGACCGCATTGCTTTTGAGAACTTGTTTTTGCCCGGCCTTTAACTCTTTACCGTCAATCGTGACCGGGTTGGCACCGGGCATGACTTCCAGTTCCCACCCACCTTCCGCACGTTCCACGCGGGCATGCACCGGGGCAATGAAGCGGGATTCTAGTTTCAGATCGCAACTGGCATCGCGTCCGATTAAAAATCCCGATTGGCCTTCAAATCCGGTCCACTGCCGATTGGTCAGGGTATTCTGGACGGTAACACGCATGCATCACCCGCTATAGACAAACCGAGGAAACCAAGTACAACAATCACACCGGTTAGGGCTGGGTGCTGGGCACCGCCACCGTCACGGGAACGCGGCGCACGGGCGTCAATACCAGCGTCACGGGCAACTGGCCCGCACCGGTCTTTTCCAGCAGGGTCTTCACTTCTTCGGAAGTGAGTTCCAAAGTTACCGTACGCGAGGTATCGGTACTGCCTGCCATGCTGTCCTGTTCCGCCGTGGTGATTTGTTGACGTTGCCGGGTCAGACTGGTGCCAACGGCCAAAACGCGCACGGGTGTGGTCAGAATGGACTCCGCATTCCAACTGGTGACTTCGCCGGGCATGACCGACATATCACTGCTACCACCGCCACCGCCAGCCATCACCGGACGGGCCCGCGAGGCGGCCTTGGTCGTATAGACGAGGACGAAATCACCGGGAACCAGATTACCACCCAAAGCCGCCGCGCCCTGTGCCGGGATGGCCATGGCCACCTTGCCGGTGCCGAGTTCAAAGTCGGTGGCCGGGGTCAGATCAGACTTGAAAAGAGGGGTACCCGCGAGAATGGGGCGATTGATACGTTGGTTACGGTAGGCATCAATAGTGCTCTTGGTGATGGCCGAGCGGGTCAAATCCACCAGTGTCGAGGGGACAAATTCTTCCCGCAGATGCTGATCAATCGAAAGCGACGTGCCTGCGGGCAAATCGCGTTTGGCGACATAAATTGCGACATTCGTGGGCACGGTAGCCTGGCTGGAGATGTACACGTAGGCAACCACGGTACCAAGCACCATCAACACGATGGCGATAATCAAAAAAAGGCGATTGTTGGGGGCTGGGGTTTCGGACATGGTATCCTCCAAAATGTAATAGCTCTCACAGGTTCGGATCGCGCTCAAACTGGCTGCGTGATCACGGAATTGTCGCTTTATCAGTCACGTTGCCGTCCGCGTGGCTTTCGCGCCACACGTAACGCATGTTAGACTCTATACTAACGAGGCGGTAAACAAACCGTCAACCGCACGGAGCCAGTAAAATTATGACCCAACAGCGTTTATGAGCCTAAAGCCAGTACGAATCGCCAGCAGCGAACTCCTGACCCCGTTAGGCCATGACCTGACGGCTACATGGTCGGCCATCCGTCTGGGCCAGCGGGTGTGTGGCGCCGGGCCGATTGCTCCGGCCAGTATTACACCCTACGAAGCCATACTTTGGCCCATGCTAACCGAGTCAGGTCGGCAACTGTGGCGCCGCGAACAACTCGAAGCCGTACAACGCTATGCCTTGCTCGTGACCGCAGCCGCGCTCGCCAAGTCCGGATGGACGCCCGAACAATGGCAAGACGAAGCCACGCTGTGTGTCGTAGCCACCAGCAAAGGCTCTATTGTCTCATGGCTTAACGCTCGGGAGGGGGGAGATGTTGCAGCAATGCGAAAAAATATCTCAAACCCTGCCCCGGCCACTTGGCTTTGTACCATGGGGCTGGCCTCCACGGATGTCATGTTAGGGCAGGCTTTTGGCCTGCGTGGCCCCCGAAAAACCATTGTCGGAGCCTGTGCCAGTGGTCTGATGGCCGTGCATCACGCGGTCGGCATGCTGCAACATGGTCTGGCCCGACGCGCCTTGGTCGTGGCCAGCGATGCCTCGCTCCACCCATTATTTATCGCCACATACCGCCGGATGGGGGTATTGGCCCCGCCGGATGCCGATGGTCAGGCCCGCTGCGACCCTTTTGCTGCCTCCGGCAAGGGCTTTGTCGTATCGGAAGCCGCGGCGGCGGTGACGCTGGAGGTGGATTCGGAGCCCCAAACGGGGATTCACCTGCTCCGTACCGGTCTGGCCAGTGATGGAACGCATCTGGTGGCCACCGACCCGAGTGCCTATGCCATGCGTCGGCTTTTGCCACGACTTCACGCACCCGGGGTTCCCTTGGGTTTTGTGCATGCCCACGCCACCGGCACCGGACACGACGCCTATGAACTCCAGGCGATACGGGATACCTATGGCGCGGACAAACCGGTATTTTCCCATAAGTATTATCTGGGTCACACGATGGGTGCGGCCAGTTTGGTAAGTCTGGTACTGAGTGCCCACTGCCACCGCATGGGGTTATTACCCGATGGCACACGCTGCGATCCTGCCGCCCCTTCCTTGACGCTGGCCCAAGGGTTCGGCGGCCATATCGCCGGGGCGGTTTTACAATCCCGCACGGCGCCGTAAAATGCCCCAATTAAACCATGGAGGCCACGATGAATAGCCAACCATTGCCCTTGACGGGTAAAGTCGCCCTAATAACCGGGGCCAGTGCGGGTATCGGCCAGGCCGTAGCGTTGGATTTGGTGGCGCAGGGGGCCAGTGTTGTACTGCAAGCCCGGCGGGTCGAACGGCTCCAAACACTAGCGCAGGCAATTACCGCTGCCGGCGGTAAGGCACTGGTTTGTGCCGGCGATGCCAGTGATATGGCTACCATTGATACTCTGATGCAACAAACGCTGGCCTGGCAGGGACGTTTGGATATTGTCGTGGCCAATGCTGGCCGGGGACTGGCTGGTGGGGTGATGACTTCCGATCCCAAAGTCTGGGCCTCTTTGTTTCAGGTGAATCTGACCGGGGCGGTCTATCTGATGCGTTTGGCGGCAGACTACATGGCCAAGCAGGGGCATGGCGATATTATCGCACTGGGCTCGGTGGCGGGGCATAATATCTCGCCTTTCTCCGGCTTCTACGGTTCCTCCAAATGGGCCGTCGCGGCCGCGGCGGAGGCGTTACGGCGCGAAGTTTGTGGCCGGGGGGTGCGGGTGACCACGCTCAAGCCAGGGATTGTGGTCAGCGAATTTCAGGATGTCGCGGGGTATAACGCGGAAAACTTTGGGCGCTCCGCGGCGAAGTTTGGTACGCTGCTGCAACCTCAGGACGTGGCCAAAGTAATCACCTTTGTGGTCAGTCAGCCCGCTCATGTCCACCTGAACGAGATTGTGCTCCGACCCACCGGCCAGGATTACCCTTAACATTTGGGGCTATTGTGAATTTCGCCCAAGCCACACCCGACGGGGTGGTTATTTCAGTGAAAGTCGTGCCCAACTCCAGCCGCAATCAAGTGGTAGGGGTGCTGGGGACCGCGTTGAAAATCAAAGTGAATGCGCCGCCGGAGGCAGGCCGCGCCAATACGGCGGTCTGCGAACTAATCGCGGATAAACTGAATTTGGCCCCTCAGAATATCACCGTGGTGGCTGGACATACCCAAGCCCTGAAACGCATCGCAATCCGTGGGGTTGATTTGGCCCGGGTTTTAACCTTGGCGACTCGTTAGCGCCGCATCGTGCAGCAAGGTTGCGGCCAATGGACTGGGGGGCTTGGCGCTGATCCGGGTATACGTCTGCCAGTCATGCAATTGCTGCTCTGCGAACATCACAGTAGCGGGATTGGCGGCAAACGCGGCCACCCCCCAAGGCTGACTGGTGGTAAAGTCCGGGGTGGTGTGTTCCTGATGGTAGGCGGTCATCGCCCAGAGCCAATTCTGGAGCAGGGGATGGGCCTGCAGGCACACACACGCCTGTAACGCATGGAGTGCGGTCAATTCCGCAAAGACAAAGGCATCCAGACTCGTATCCGCATCCAAAGGATGCAGGTGACCGCGTTGGTGCGCTTGGGGTAACAGGGTTAACAGATGGTCCGCCAATTTCTGGTTGCCCAATTGCAGCGCCAAGCGGAGATTCCATAATATGGCCCAAGGCTCCGTGGCCAATTCGTGCGTGGTTAGTTGATGACACAAGGTCGCACAGGCACCATGCCCTGCGGCGAGTGGATGGCTTTGTAGCGCCTGCAACCAGGCCGAAGCCAATAACCACAGGTACACCGGCCGCGCTGAACCCGATTGGTCACAGCAAGGTTGGGTCAGGAAGCTCATGTGTCGCTGGTAAAGCGTGTGTAGCAAGGCTGGAGTTTGCTCATGCCCCAAGGCCGCAGCCACTTGGACGACGGCCAATTCTGCTGGGGCCAGACTAGCCAAGGTGGGCAAACTGGCGAGCACCCGATCCGCCGTAAGTGTGGCATAGTGTTGGATCTGTTCATGTATGCTATGGCTGGGGATCATCGGACGGCTTTCATGGTGAAAATACGTATTCTAAACGCCCGGCGGGGGTGGCGAAAGTTAGCCGCAATTTGGGTTTCCGCGCATAGTGCTATACACTGTCGGTATGAAGATCGAATACATAGATTTGGGTACCATGGCCTACCAAACCGCTTGGGATACGCAGTTACAGTATCATCAGGAGGTATTGGACGGGAAATGGCCTGACGGGGTGGTGCTGCTGGTGGAGCATCCGCCGGTGATCACTCTGGGGCGTCGGCCCGAGGCGGCTGCGCATGTATTTCACGATGCCACCTGGCTGGCCCAGCGCGGCGTGGAATTGATCACCACGGATCGTGGTGGGGACGTGACTTTTCATGGTCCGGGTCAGTTGGTGGCGTACCCGATTATTCCCTTGCAACGTTATGGGCTGAATGTTCATAGGTATATGCGTTTGCTCGAAGATAGTGTAATCCAGACATTGGGTATGTTTGCCCTTACCGGCATCCGTGAAGAAGGGGCCACCGGCGTATGGGTGCAGCGGTCGGACCAAAGTCTGGCTAAAGTCTGTGCCATGGGGGTTAAAATCAAACGCTGGATTTCGCTGCATGGTCTGGCCCTGAATGTCACCACAGATTTAAGCTACTTTGATTTGATCAACCCCTGCGGACTGGCCCGACCAGTGACGAGTATGCAGCAATTATTGCCCCAAAATACGCCCACGTTTCCCGAAGTGAAACGCGCCTTCCGTAGTGCCTTCACACTGAGCTTATACGCAATCCGGAGTAAAGTTGCGGTGCGTGATGCCGGTAACGAGCACGCTATCCCCAAATGACACGCGACTGCCAGAATGGCATGGGTAATAATTAGGCAAAACCTAATGGTTCGTGTCATTAACTCAAGAAATGCGAACTTAGGCACGGATGACGCGTAAGATTAAGACGTATTGCTTGTGGTATACCGCTTGCAGTGTACGGAAGTGATGTGTGTTGGGCTTTTAGTTAGGAGATATACCATGACGATTTTTTGGAATGGACTCAAAACGGCGTTTCTCCTAGGCTTACTGATGGGCCTGTGTTTGGCCATTGGTTCGATCTGGGGATCACACGGACTGATCATCGGCTTTGCCTTTGGGGGTGTTTTCACCCTAATCAGCTACTTTTTCTCTGATAAGATTGCGCTGGCATCTATGCATGCCCAGCAAGTTACCCCGGAACAAGCGCCCGAACTCTTTGCCATGACGGAATGTCTCGCCCAGCGGGCGGGGATTCCCATGCCCCGGCTGTATGTCAGTCCTGAGCAGGCGCCCAATGCCTTTGCCACGGGCCGTGGTCCGAAAAATGGGGTAGTGTGCGTGACTCAGGG
>JBAXGE010000130.1:0-6493 GCA_037139555.1 Phycisphaerae bacterium | reverse complement strand
ATCCAGCACATTGGCCTGCGGATTGGTGGGCAGATGGGCCTTGAGGTGAGCCCAGGTCAGCCGATCGTGAAAATCCCAGAACGGATCATCGTAAATCGCGTCATAACGATGGGCGATGCGGTTGTGAAACTTACGATTACTGTCCGGGCGATAACGGGGCATTGCTTGGGTTCCTTTAGGTGCGGCCATTATAACATAGCGGGCAGGGTTTGACTTTCACCCGTCAGAGCGGACAATCGTGCATATGGCCAACACTGACCCTATCCTCATCACCGCGGCGTGGGTGTTTCCCGTGGCCCGGCCCCCCATCAGGGCTGGCGGTGTGGTGCTGGCGGCGGGGCAGATTGTGGCCGTGGGGTCGGCGGTGGCTTTGGCCGCAACCTATCCCCACGCCCAGCGTCACGATTATCCCCAGCACATTCTGACGCCCGGTCTGGTCAATGCCCATACCCATTTGGAATTGTCGTGGCTGCAAGGTCGGCTGCAGCCGCAGGCGTTTTGGGACTGGGTGCCCGCGCTGCGCGGCCTATATCCCCCCGCTGCGGACCTGCCGGGAGTAGTAGCCACAGCGGTGCGTCAGGGTGTGCAAGCCTGCTGGCGGCACGGCGTTACTTGCGTGGGTGATATCACCAGTATGCCCCAGTGGGTGCGGCCGGTATTGGCGGAGATGAACATCACGGGAGTAAGTTACGGCGAGGTCATGGCCATCGGGACTGGACGCTGGCAGGCCCAGACGCGGCGCGATGCCGCATTGGTCGGGCCGCCGGGGATGATGCGTATCGGTTTATCCCCCCATGCCCCGTATACCGTGGACGGCTTGGTCCTGCGTGAACTGGTAGCCTATGCCCAAGCCCAGAATTTACCCCTGGCCATGCACCTGGCGGAAATGCCCCAGGAAGCAGAATTCTTACGCGATTTGTCGGGGCCATTGGGGCGGGATTGGCCGTTAATGCAGGCCTTGGGGTTGTTGACCGCCCCGGTGACGGCCCATGCCGGCGGTCCCATCGCGTGGGCTGCGGAGTATGGTTTGCTGGCTACCCAACAGCCCGTGGTCTTGGCACATGTGAACGATGCCGACGAAGCGGAGGTTGACTTGCTGGCCCGGGCGCCCGCCCGGCCGGTGGTGGCGTGGTGTCCGCGCACCCGGGCCTTTTTTGGTCACGACCAGCGCAGTCAGCATCCCTATGGCCGGTTGCGCCGGGCAGGGGTTCAGGTGTGTATCGCAACCGATTCGATGGCCAGTGCGCCGGACCTTAATTTATGGGCCGAAGTCCACCACGCCAGCCTGAGTTATCCCGAAGTCAGCGCCACCGCTTGGCTGGCCAGTGTGACCAGCATTCCCGCCCGAGGCATGGGTCTGGCCGGGCAGGTGGGCCAGTTGGCCCCCGGCCTGCGGGCCGATGTGAGTATCTTCCCGTTCGCGAGGACCGAAAGCGCGGAGTCCACCCTCGCGGCCATAATCGCCACCGCCCCCCCGGCCAGCGCCGTATGGATAGCGGGCCAACAGGTTTAGATTCAACGCGGCGCGATTCGGCACGCTTTCCGATTGACAAGAAGCCCGTCTCCATCTATTGTGCACGCATATATGTGTGGGTTTTAGACCAACTATTGGAGGCTTCGCATGTTCACAATTTTGGCACAAGAACACGGTTCCAGCACCTTACTGTGGGTCGTCCTTATCGTGGCGGTCATCGCCCTGCTGGTGTTCATCTCGGTAATCGCCCAGTTTGCCTCGCTCTGGTTGCAGGCTTTTATGGCCGGGGCCCGGGTGACGCTGTGGGAACTGGTGGGTATGAAACTGCGTAAAGTGGACGCCCGGCAGATCGTGCTGTCCAAGATTTCCGCCATTCAGGCAGGACTGACCCCGACCACGCAACAGTTGGAATCGCACTATCTGGCCTCGGGCCGGGTGCCCAACGTGGTCCGCGCCATGATCGCCTCCGACCGCGCCAAGCTCGGATTGGATTGGGCCAAGGCCACAGCAATTGACCTGGCTGGCCGCGATGTGTTGGACGCCGTGCAAACGTCGGTCAATCCCAAGGTCATTGATGTACCCAACGCGGCTTCGGGCCGCATGACCATTGATGCCGTGGCCAAGGATGGTATTCAATTGAAGGTCAAAGCCCGCGTGACCGTGCGAACCAACATTCAACGCCTGATCGGCGGTGCCAATGAAGAAACCGTCGTCGCCCGCGTGGGTGAAGGCATCGTGACCGCCATTGGTTCGGCGGAAACCTACAAGCATGTGCTGGAAAACCCCGACTCGATTTCCAAGACCGTCTTGCACAAAGGTCTGGATGCGGGCACCGCGTTTGAAATTCTCTCGATTGATATCGCGGATGTGGATGTCGGCGAAAATGTCGGCGCGAAATTGCAGGCAGATCAGGCCGAAGCCGACAAACGCCGGTTCCAGGCCGAAGCCGAAAAACGCCGCGCCTTGGCCATCGCCCACGAGCAGGAAAACAAGGCCCTCGCCCAGCTCAATCGCGCCAAGGTTATCGAAGCCGAAGCCCAGATTCCCATGGCCATGGCCGAAGCCTTCCGCAGTGGCAACCTCGGCATCATGGACTATTACAAGATGCGCAACGTGCAGGCCGACACCGGCATGCGCGAAGCCCTCGGCAGTGCGGGCAGCGAAACCCAGAAGTAAGCCCTAAGGCGACGGGATAACGGTCATGGAAAAACGCGATCCACGACAACTGGCGCGGGATATTCTGGAAGGACGCATTTCGATTGACGAACTGCGCCGTCAGCAACAGGGTGGCGCGCGTCAGGTGACACCGCCGTTGACCGCTCCCCCGCCCACGCCGCCCACGGCCAATTCACTCCCGCAGGCCGTGGCCATGCCCCAGACGCAGCAATCCTCCGCCCCACCGCCCCTGCCGGTGTGGAATGACAATGCCGCCCAGCGCATGCACAGCGCCACACAGATGCCCGCACCCCAGCGACCCATCGAGATCAAAACCGCGCCGGTGGTCAAGATCAAAAAAGTCAAAATAGTTACCAAGCTGGCCCCGCCCCGGGAACCCGATGCGGACGCGGGTAAGGTCGCGCCCGGCAAGCTAGCCACCCCCTTGAGTCAGCAGCAGGTGGACACGCAGGTCAATACCAATGTGGCCCCCCAAACCAATAATCTACAGTCGCTGTTTCGCACGCGGAACCAGTTGGCACGGGCGATTGTGACGGCCGAGATATTGGGCAAACCCCTCGCTTTGCGCGATCCCTACGATCGGATTTAAGCCGATGCACAGCCATGTGCAAAAATAGAAAAGACCGCCGACTGATCCATTAATAACCCATGAAAATAGCTGAAACTGCTTTGGATACGCGCCTGCGGTCTATTCGTGTTTTTCGGTCTGCTTGCCTGCCACACCTCCTTTGGGTTACTACCCTATAGGTACCTCATGGCTTAAGTATCCCGTGAATAGGTCGCCAAATCAAGTTTATTCACACAAAGAAAAAGCCCGCCGGGATTTGCGGGGAGTTTCGGGTATTCTGCCCCAACGGGGCAATATTTGTATAGCCCAGGGCAACGCCCTGGGTAGCCGTGACCCAGCCCGCGCCGTGCTCTGTATGAGCACCATTTATAACGGCAAATCGTGCTCATTCAGAGCACTCAAGGTGGATCGCACCCAAACCCAGGGCGTTGCCCTGGGCTATTGAAATACCGCCCCTTTGGGGCGAAGATCATCCCAATTCACCGAAAATACCGGATGAATCACAAAGAAAAAGCCCGCCGGGTTAGGGCGGGCTTCGGGTTAGCTTAATTATTCGCAATCACGCTATTACTTCTTGAATCCGCACAACTTGGCCAGGGTCGCAGCCTTGTCGGTCTTTTCCCAAGTGAAGTTCAGCAGTTCGCGGCCAAAGTGGCCATGCCGGGCGGTTTCGCGATAGATCGGACGACGCAGCTTGAGCGTATCAATGATGCCCGCGGGCGTCATATCAAACGTCTTGGCCACGGCGGCGGCAATCTTTTCCTCGGACACCTTGCCGGTGCCTTCGGTATCCACCAGCACGCTGACGGGTTCGGCCACGCCGATGGCGTAACCGAGTTGCACTTCGACGCTGTCGGCCAGGCCGGCGGCGACGATGTTCTTGGCCACGTAGCGGGCCATGTAGCAGGCGCTGCGGTCAACCTTCGAGGGGTCCTTACCCGAGAACGCCCCGCCGCCATGGGCGCCACGGCCGCCATAGGTATCCACAATGATCTTGCGGCCGGTCAGACCGCTGTCGCCATGAGGACCACCAATCAGGAACTTGCCGGTGGGATTGATGTGATAAATAATCTTGTCATTCCAGAGGTCAGGCCGTTCGGCCATGATCACGGGCTTGATCAACTCATTGATGATCCGCTGCTTGGCGGACTTGGAGAAGCTGTCGGTGCTGTCGAGGGCGGCTTCGGAATGTTGCGTGGAAAGAACCACGGTGTGAATGCCCACGGGCACGCCATTTTCATAGGCAATGGTAACCTGGCTCTTGGCATCGGGCCGCAGCCACTTGATGGCGCCGCTCTGCCGCAGTTCCGCCTGCTTTTCCATCAGGCGATGCGCCAGAAAGATCGGCAGCGGCATGAGGCTCTTGGTTTCGGTGCAGGCAAAGCCGAACATAATGCCCTGATCGCCAGCGCCCTGTTTCTTGCCCTTGTCGCCCTTCTTGCCCACCACGCCCCGCGAGATATCCGCCGACTGGCTGTGCAGCGCCCGCAGGACGGCGCATGAGCGATAATCAAAACCCGCCTTGGGGTCATCGTAGCCGATGCCCTTGATCACTTCGCGGGCGATGTCTTCGGCATTGTTGAGCACGGCCACGGCCTTGGCATTGTTCACGGTCAATTCGCCGGCCATCACCACCAGACCGGTGGTCACCAACGTTTCGCAGGCAAACCGGGCAAAGGGGTCCACGGCCAAAATGGCATCCAGCAGACCATCGGAAATCTGATCCGCCACCTTGTCGGGGTGGCCCATGCTGACGGATTCACTGGTAAAC
Organism: Phycisphaerae bacterium; assembly: GCA_037139555.1. GTDB lineage: Bacteria > Planctomycetota > Phycisphaerae > WQYP01 > WQYP01 > JBAXGE01. The sequence goes on along the minus strand of JBAXGE010000130.1, from coordinate 1,504 downwards.
AGATACTTTGTGGGCACAGGCGTTTCTCCATGAATATCATTACGTTTCGTGCGGCGGTGGCGCATCGCCTACCGTTCCGCTAGGAAAGCGTACCATTATAAGGTTCGGGCGCGCGCTTTGCAAAGTCACCCAAACATGACAGAATAGCCGCCATGATACCGATTGGAACCGATTGCCCCGTCCGCCGCCGTCCCTGGATGAACTACTTGCTCATCCTGATCAATGTGGCGTGTTTTTTCCTGCCCGGCTTGCTGGTGGATCCGAACCAAGCTCCCGCCGGGGGTGCCCACCTTAATGCCCCCAGCGTGATAGATCATTTCATGCTCTACGGGCGGGCTCCGATCTGGTGGCAGTTCATCACCTACCAATTCCTGCATGCCAATCTTTCGCATTTGTTCGGCAACATGGTGTTCCTCTACGCCTTTGGCAATAACCTCAACGACCGGCTGGGTCATTGGGCGTATCTGCTGTTCTATCTGGGCGGTGGGATCGTCGCCGGGCTGGTGCAGGTGTCATTTTCGGATGCCCCCACGCTGGGCGCCTCCGGCTCGGTCAGCGCGATCACGGGCTTATACATGGTGCTGCTGCCCCTGACGGATATCAAATTGCTGGTCTGGTTCTTTATGTACGTTGATGTCTGGCTGGTGCCGAGTATGTATCTGGTACTCTTCTCGCTGGCCAAGGATGTGCTCTTTTCGGTCACGGGCATCGGCGGGCCGGTGGCATATATGGCCCATATCGGCGGCGTGTTGATTGGCATTGCCGTGGGCCTGCTGATTCTGTGGCTGCGCCTGATTCCGCGTGATTTGTATGATCTAATGGCCCTGATGGACCGCTGGCAGCGCCGCCGGCAACATCGGGCGATTGTGGCTCAGGGATATAATCCCTTTGAGGGCCGGACGCGACTGCATCTGGATACCCGCCAGCAAGCCCCCCAGGGCGTGGACTTTACCACCGGCACAGACGACGCCACCAGTGCCCTGCGCGCCACCATCGAAACCGCCGTACGCGGCCATCAACCCGCCGACGCCGCACGCTGCTATCTGGAATTACGCCAACTGGACCCCAAGGCGGTATTACCCGCCGAGGTGCAATTGGATGTCGCCAATCAATTGATGCATCAGGGCAACCACACCGAGGCTGCGCAGGCGTATGCGGATTTTCTGGCGGCCTATCCCCGCTCCGCCGAGACGGCCAATGTGCATCTGATCAAAGGGCTGTTGCATGTGCGCTATCTGAATCAGCCCGCCCCGGCAAGCACCCATCTGGCCGCCGCCGTCATGGCCCTGCCCGAAGGCCCCACCCGCGAACTGGCCCGGCGGGAACTGGCCAAAGTCTCACCCCCACTGCCGGGAACCATTGCAACTTAACGGGAAAATGAAATAACTTGCCATCGGTGCGGGTCCGCGTTAAACTTACGCGTTCAAAGAGGGCGTTTAGCTCAGTTGGTTAGAGCGCATGCATGACACGCATGAGGTCACAGGTTCGAATCCTGTAATGCCCA
>JBAXGE010000129.1:0-6530 GCA_037139555.1 Phycisphaerae bacterium | reverse complement strand
CCCACATCCCGCCCCAGCGCCCGCGCATTATCCGCCGTCACCGTCTGTCCATCCGCCAGCGCGTACGAAACCTCCAGCGTCGCCGCCAGTCCCCGCGCCACCTGCTGACGCATATACGCCCCGCACGTCGCGCTCGTGCCCTTATTCCACCCATCCCCAAACGGATACGTCCCATCCGCCCGGAACCGCAGCTCCCCCGTTCGGCTCGCCTCCAATATTTCCGCCAGCCGGTACAACTCCGCATCGTGCGGCGGCGGCGGCCCGACAAAAAATATCGTCTCGTTCTGCTCCGCCCGGATCCACGGGCAATGCAAATCCAGCGTCACCGGGGCCACGCCCCGCCACGCCGGGATCACCTGCTGCACCGCCCGCACCGTTGCATACCGCGGGCTGTCGGTCCAATCCCGGTTATGGTCATGCGGCCGCCGACACTTGCCCTGTTCCCCACGCTCCACCCCGTCCTTATCCACAAACGGCACCGCCACCAGGTCCACATGTTCCCGCAAAAACGCGCTGGTCGGCTCCTCCCCCAACGCATGCTCAAATATCCCCTCCAGCACATAATTCGCCATCGCCTCGCACGCATGCGTCCGCGCGGTCAGCGGTAATTTATACGTCCCCTGCCGACTGGGCAAACACATTAACTCCACCGCCCGCCCCTGTTCGCTCTGGCACAGTGTCGTCGTCTGAATCTCCCCATGCCGCGCCAGAAACCGCGCCAAATCCGTCTGCACATACGGCAGCGAAAAGGCGAAATACATTTCCGTCTCCCCCACCCCGAATTGATACTCAAACCCCACGTGCGCCCCGTAACTTTGCACGCACGCCCGCCCTAGCCAGCGCCAGTTCACCCCATCCCCGCTGCACGCCGGCCCCAGCGCGGCAAACACATCCCCATCACTGAAGACAAACCGCACTTTCCGCCCCGCCGCCCCACGCACGCGATAACACCAATAAAACCACCACTCCGACGTCTCCGCCCGGTCCTGCCGCAGCGTCACGGTATCCCCGGCAATGCTGTCCACCACAATATTCCCGCCGGGAAAATTGCGCTCGATCACCAGCGTGTCCGTCGCCATCCTGATTCCTTTCGCGGCCTACAATCCCATCCCCGCCTGGTGCATCTGCATCAGTTCACACTGGCTCGCGCGTTCTTTTTCTCCCGCCACCGGATAGCGCTGCACCCACGTCCCGTCAGGCTGCAAATCCCACGCCTGGCGGTTATCAATCAGATACAGTTCCAGCGTCGCCCCAATGCGTTCCTGCAACCGCGGATCATCCACCGGCACCGCCGCCTCCACCCGGTGCGATAGATTCCGCGACATCCAATCCCCCGACCCCATGTAATACAGCGGCTTGCCGCCATTTTCGAACTTGAACACGCGCGAATGTTCCAGCAGCCGCCCCAGAATACTGATCACGCGGATATTCTCCGACAATTTCGGCACCCCCGCGCGCAGACAGCAGAACCCGCGCACAATCAGATCAATCGGCACTCCCGCCGCCCCCGCCCGGTACAATTCCTCGATCACTTCGGGGTCTTCCAACTGGTTCATCTTCGCCACAATCCGCGCCGGCTTGCCCGCCTGGGCATTGGTCGCCTCCTGCCGGATCATGCGCACAAACTCGCTCCGCATGTTCACCGGCGCCACCAGCAGCCGCCGGTAATCCGTCTTCAGCGACCGCCCGGTCAGAAACGCGAACAGATCAATCATGTCCGCGCAAATATCCTCCCGGCAGGTCAACATCCCCAGATCGGTATACAGTTGCGCCGTGCGCGAATTGTAATTCCCCGTGGAAATATGCCCATAACAGCGCAGCTTGTCCGCCTCGCGCCGCACCACCAGCGCCGTCTTGGTGTGCGTCTTCAGCCCCAGCACCCCATACACCACATGCGCGCCCGCCTTTTCCAGCTTCTGCGCCCATTGGATATTCCGCTCCTCATCGAACCGCGCCTTGAGTTCCACCAGCACCGCCACCTGCTTGCCGCTTTCCGCCGCCCGCGCCAGTGCCGTGACAAACGGCGAATCCCGGCTGGTCCGATACAACGTCATCTTGATCGCCAGCACCGCCGGGTCATCCACCGCGCTGAGGATAAACCGCTCCACCGACGAATCAAACGATTCGTACGGATGATGCACCAGAATATCCCCCTGCCGGATCAGCGAAAATATATCCGCGTCCTCATCGCGCAGCGCCGGTGCCGTCACCGGTTCCCACGGCACACACCGTAACTCCGGCCGCGGCGCATTGGCCAGCCCCATCAAATCCGCAAACCCCAGAAATACCGGGTATTCGATAAACTCCTCTTCCGAGGCCTCCAGCCCTTCGATCAGCGCCAGCCGCATCTCCCGCGACATCCCCACCGGCACCTGCACGCGCACCGTATCAGCAAACCGCCGCGCCCGCAGTTGCTCCTGTACCACCTCCAGAATGTCTTCCGGGTCCTCGTCCATTTCCGCCTGCACTTCCGCATTGCGCGTCACCCGGAACGCCCGGCTTTCCAATACTTCCATCCCCGGAAACAACTGTCCCAGATGCGCCGCAATCAGACTCTCCAGCGGCACATAATATAGCGCCTTGCCCAGTTCCAATTTCACCCACCGGCTGAACAACTGCGGCACCTTGATCCGCGCAAACAGATTGTCCTCCAGCCCCGGCTGCCGCATCAGCACCCCGATGGACAAACTCAGATTACTGATGAACGGAAACGGATGCCCCGGGTCCACCGCCAGCGGCGTCAACACCGGAAACACCTGACTGGCGAAATGGGCATCCGCCTGCTTGCGCAATTCCTCGGGCAGTTCCGCGTATCCACATACAAAAATCCCCTCATTCCGCAGCGCTGGCATCAGTTGCTCGGTCCACAGATCAATCGCATCCTTGGCCGCCGCATACAACTTGGTCTTGGCCAGTTGCAGCACCTCACTGGGCGTATACCCATCCGGCCCCCGGCTGTTGGGCTTTTCCACCCCGCGCTCGCGCAGGTACCCCACCCGCTTCATATAAAATTCGTCCATGTTACTGGAATAGATGGCCAGAAATTTCACCCGGTCCAGCAGCAGATTCCGCGCGTCCAGCGCCTCACTGAGCACCCGGTAATTGAAATCCAGCCAGCTCAGATCACGGTTGATAAAGCGTTCCACTTTGACCGGCGTCGGTAAGGTTTTATGCTTCGGCATCGTTTCTTTCCATCCAACAGATTAATTACAAATCGGGACCGCCATGCGGCCCCTGGCCATCCTACGCACGGCCCGCGCCGCCCGCAACCACTTAGCACATTCTTAACACCGGCCCACCCGCTCAGCGCGGTATGATGCCCGTGCCCTGCGGCCGCGGCGGCCAGCCATAAATCAAGCCCATCTGCCCCACATCATCATCATGCACCATCGGCCCTGCCCACGTCGTGCCCTGATGCTTGCGGTTTTCATACCGCAGCACATTCACCCGCCACATCGGCACGCCCTGCGCGGCGTCCTCATCCTGCACAAACCAGCGCCGCGGGATCGCCAGTTCCACCGCATAGCCCTGCGCATCCGCCCGCACCGCATGCAACAGCCCGCCGGGCCCATCGGCCCACACAATCGGCTGGCCAAATTCCACATTCGCCGCCTGCACCTGCGCCATCCCACTGGGCTTCACCGCCACCCGCACCAGCCGCCGGCCCGACCGCAGCACACTGCCCCCACTCACCAGCACCTGCACGCCATCCGTCCCCCACCAGCGCTGTACCTGCGCCGGCCGGGCACTCGTGCGATCATCATCCGGCTGCCCCTGCGGGCACTGCACGCGCAGATACAAATACTCCGCATCAAACCCGCCATTAAACGTCCCCGGCTGGTTCACCGTTTCCAACTTCTGATTCAGCAGCGCCGGCCGGTTCAGATACCGTACCGCAATCGGCTGGTCCGTCTTGGGCTCATCGGGGTCGCGCAATTTATCCCAATCACTCACATCCCCGTCCATCACCGGCGGCTTGCTGAACCGCGCCACCGCCAGCAGCGGCACCTGCACCGGCAATTCATACGTCGCACTCGTCGTGCGATCGCGCACCTGCAGCCGCAGGGCATCGGCCGGCCAGGCTTTGTCCAACGGTCCCGAAATCCCCGCCGGCTCCGTACTCACGCCCAGCGCGGGCACATTCCACACCGGCTCGCGGCCCGCATTGATCGGCTCGGGCAGTTCCAGCCACCGCCCCGCCACCGCCCGCACATCCGCGCCAGCGCTTTCCACCTGCACCGCCACTTCCATACTCATCCGCCAGCCATCGCGCACGCGCTGCAACTCATACTGCCGCCCCGCCACCCGCGCCACCGGCCGATACGCCTGATTCAACCACATCCGCGCCGCCAGATACGTCGGGTCCTCACGCTTCAAATTTTGTTCCAGCCCCGGCGTGGACACCCGGATCAACCGGTCCAGCATCGCCGGCAGTTCCTGGCCCACCCGCAGCGATTCCGGCCCGCCCGCGCGCAGCGCCCCGGGCGTCTCGCCCCCGCCATACGGCAGCACGCCCGCATTCTGCAGGCCCAGCCGCCCCACCATCTCCACCAATACATCCGCCGCCATCGTCGGCTCCCCGCGCCGCCGCAGCAAATCCCACGCCACCACTTCATCCAACCCGCGCTTCAGCCACGCCAGCCGCGGCGTCGGCCCGACCACCCCATCCGCCGCCCGCAGCATAAACAGCCGCGGCGGCGTGCCCACCTCATCCACAATCCCCACCGCATCGCGCCAGACCAACCCCTGCGCCAAACGCCCGCGCACCAGCCACGGCCACACCCGCACCGTCTCCGGCAACGCCGCATCCCCCACCGGCGGTACATACACACTCGCATCCGGCAGTGCCCACACCCCATCCGGCAGCATCCCCGCCGTCAGGTTGTCCACCAGCGCCCCGCGCTGGGCAAATTCCTTGCTCGCCAATTGTCGCACCGCCGTGCGCCCCGCATCCTCGCCCTGCGCTTCCAACAGCGCCGTATGGAACAACACCGGCTTGGCCGTCCAGCCCCGCTGCTGGGCATGTTGCAGACACGCTTCCCAATATTGCCGCAATTGCGCCGGCTCATCCCGCACCCGTCGCGGCGGGGGCGGTACCAGCCACGAGGGCAATACCCGTCCGCTGGCCCCGCTGGCCGCTTCCAGCCACGGCCCGACCAGCGCATCATACGAATCCCAACTCACCGTCACCCGCCCCACATCATCCAGCCGCACTACTGGCGACACATCCTCAAACCCCAGCACCACCCCCTCCGCCAGCGCCTGCTTCACCAGCGCATCCAGCGCCGCAATCAGCGGCGCCACGGTGGGGTCTTCCCGCCGGGGCAAGCCCACTTCCTGCCACGTCGGCAGCACCACCGCCGAAATCGCCCGCAGCCGCGCTGTCGCCAGCGCAATCTGCACCGCTTCCTGCGGCAGTACCACTTCCGAAATCTGCAGATTCAGTTCATGACTCCCCACCACTTCCTGCCGGCCGTTCTTCGTCGTCAGTTGCGCCTTGACCGTCCCCGGCAAGAGCGCCGCCCCCGCCGTTACCTTCAGCGCCAGATTCACCCCCGCCGGCACATTCACACTCTGCCCCGGCGTCAATACGCCCAGTGGTTCCAGCCACGCCCCGCGCTGCCGCAATTGTTCCGCCGCCCCGGACAACTGCTCGATTTCCACACTCGCCATCCCCTCCAGCCGCGCCCGGATCGCCCAGACCGTGAATGTCGGCATCTCTTCCACGCGTGTCGCCGCGTCGGTGCTCAGATGCAGCGTCTTGACGGACATATCGTCGGTAAAGCTCCCCATCGGCACCGCCGTCAACCGCTCCGGCAGGTCCAGATACAACTCCTGCTGCCGGAAGATAAACACCTCTTCACGACTCGCCTGCGTGGTCGGCTGGGTGGTGGGCACCACCTTCGGCTCCACCGGCGGCCACGGCGGACATCCGCCCAACCCCAACGTCAGTGCCGTCACACTCAAAGCCAAAGCCAATTTCCGAAGCTGTAATTGTGATTTTGCCATGACCATAAACTAACCGATACCCGCTTTAACGCAAAGCCCTTGCCGGGAGTGATTTACGTATAAATTACTCCCTTGCTGCGCGTAAAGTTACCACTTTTCAAGGGCTTACGTTCCCCGTGTGCATTTCTTAGGCATCTGCCCGCATCCGCCGCAACCCCAAAACGGCCCGTCCCCACCCCCTCGAAACCGGATTCTCCCCGCACCAAGGCCATTATCAGCCCAGAATTCCATTTATTTTCCAATTGGCACAACGCTTGCAATATATCTCCTGTCCGCACAGACGCGGACTTGAAAACCAAATACCACCGAATCAGGTTGGTTCCGATTCGTTTCCTCCTCCGCCAAGCCGCTCCGGAAAGTTTCCTCTCCGGACGGCCAAATTCAACCCCCGCACCACTGGCGCACGGTCCCCGGGGCAACCAGCTCGTTTCCTCCTCCGCCAAGCCGCGCGAATGCCGTCCCGCATTCGCCCGGCTTTTTTCATTTTTGCCCCCATCCCCCTCCCAAAAGGTAGGGGCGAC
>JBAXGE010000128.1:0-6559 GCA_037139555.1 Phycisphaerae bacterium | reverse complement strand
CAATACGTCATGTCGCGCGATACCGAACTGCCGCGCTTCTTCACCAAACTTAACGCCTTCGGCGTCCCCTGGCTGGCCTTGATCCCGGCGGTCTGCCTGCCCGTGGTGGTGCTCTGCTTTGTGACCGATCTGGAAAAACTCGCCGACCTTTACGCCATCGGCGTGGTCGGCGCCATCGCCATCAACCTCGGTTCCTGCACCGCCAACCGCCAGATGCCCCTGAAACGATTCGAACGCATCGGCATGGGCATCCTCGCGGTCATCATGATCGCCATCGAATTTACCCTCGCCTATCAAAAGCCCCACGCGCTGGTCTTTGCCGGTTCGATTCTGGTCATCGGCCTCATCATGCGCTTCAGCACCAAGACCTATCCCATGCTGGCCCCCAAGGCCCGTGGCACGGCGCTGGCGCTCACCAGCCTGCTGCTGGTGGCTTGCGTGATCTTCGTGGGCAACTACAACAAGGCCTGCGCCACGTTCCTGTCCGAAAATCTCCCCCTGCTGCACACCCATACCCAGGGCCTGATCCTGCTGATCGCCCTTGCGGGCGTGCTGCTGCTCGCCGCGGGCTCGTGTGCCTCGACCGCGCTGAGTTACCTGCGTGGCCGGCGTACCGTCACCCCCGCCGGCGTACCGGCGCCCACCGCGCTGGCCGCACCCGCTGCGGCTCCGGCACTGGCTGAAGTCTCCACCGAAATTGACTTCACGCGTCCGCATGTGCTGGTCGCCACCCGCGGCGGCCCGCGCTTGTTGAACTTTGCCGCCAACTACTGCCAGAAGACCGGCGCGATTATGTTTGTGCTCTTTGTCCGGCAGATCAATGTCACCATGGCCGGCAGTGTCCCCGACACCAGCATCAACGACGACCCCGAAGCCCTGCAGGCGCTGGCCTCGGCGGCGGAAACCTGCAAAAAGCACAACGTGCCCATGTTCCCCATCTATGCCGTCTCATCCGATGTGGCCTACACCATCCTCGACTTCGCCGCCACCTACGCCGCCGAAGCCGTACTCATGGGCGTCTCCCGCCAGGGCGCGATCATCCGCACCCTCCGCGGCGACGTCATCGCCAAAGTCGCCGAAACCCTACCCGAAGACATCAACCTGCTGGTCCACGCCTAATGTATTAGGGCATAATGAATCAGGCCGGGCGCACCAAGCGCCCGGCCCCCTCTTTAATGCGCAGCATTTCGTGGAGTGCGGTAATGCCTTGTACCCAAGGCTTTACCGCTTTATCAGTCAGGAAAATCGCAAATCCCACAAAAACCGCCACACACACACCCTCATTTCCGTGCGATTCCGTGCCCTCCGTGGTTAAATCCCTCCCCCCGCGCATCCCCGTTGCGTCGTCGCGCCGTTGCGTGAGACCTCCCCCCGGTTATTCACTCACCCGTTTCCCCGTCGCCTTAAACCTTAACTGCGCATCAATGAAGTCCATCAAATCCCCATCCAGCACTTTATCCGGATTGAACGATTCCATCCCATTACGGTGATCCTTCACGCGCCGGTCGTCCATGACATACGAACGAATCTGACTGCCAAAACTGATTTCGCCTTTTTCGCCGTAGAGCTTGGCCAGTTCCGCGTCGCGTTTGGCTTCCTGCAGGCGCTGCACTTTCGCCTGAATCAAATTCAGCGCCAGGGCTTTGTTCTGCACCTGCGAGCGTTCCGACGTACACACCACCTGAATGCCCGTGGGTTTGTGGGTGATGCGGATGGCCGAGGCCACCTTGTTCACGTTCTGGCCGCCCGGCCCGCTGGCGCGCACGAAGGCGATGATTTCCAAATCGCTCTCCGGCACCACCAATTCCACATTTTCATCCGCAAACATCGGCGTGACATCCACACTGCAAAACGACGTGTGCCGCCGCGCGTTGGCATCAAACGGGCTGATCCGCACCAGCCGGTGCACGCCCAGTTCGCAATTCATCATGCCCGTGGCATAGGGGCCTTTGACCAGCAGCGTGATGCTGCGGATGCCGGCCTGTTCGCCATCCACGCGATCCACTTCGGAAATATCCCACCCCTGGCGTTCCCAGAAGCGCACATACATGCGGAAGAGCATACTCGCCCAATCGCACGCCTCGGTCCCGCCCGCCCCGGCGTGGATTTGCACATACGCATCCGCCAAATCATGCGGCCCGGTAAACAGCGCCTGCAATTCCAGCTTTTCAAACCCGGTTTCCAGCTTGGCCAACATGCCGTCGGCCTCTTCCAGCGCGTCGGCATCGCTGAGTTCCGTCGCCAGTTGCAGCATCGCCTTGGTATCGGCCAGCGCCTGACTGCACTGGTTGTAGGGGTCCAGCACCGCCTTGATGGTTTTCATCTCGGCGATGACTTTTTGCGCCACTTCCTGATTGTTCCAGAAATCCGCCGCCCCCATGCGGTCTTCTAACTCTTGCCGGTGCAACTGTTTACGCGCAACGTTAAAGAGAGTCGCGGATGGTTGTCATCCGCGCCTCGAGGGTGCTGATCAAACTGTCCAGATTATCGCGGGCCATACACTACTCCTGACAAAACCCACAGCATACCCCACCGGGCCCGCAATGAAAAGCCCCCGGCATTTCCGGGTACACGTAGCGTCTTCGCCCCAACGGGGCGGTATTTATAAAGCCCAGGGCAACGCCCTGGGTGACGGTTCGGGCCGCCCCGGGTGCTCTGAAGGAGCACGATATATTGTTACAAATAGTGCTCATTCGGAGCACAACAGAACGGGAAACCTCACTCCCCGCGCAGCCCCGCCAGCATCCGCGGGCTCAGTTCCACCTGCGGCTGGGCCGCGGGCTTGTACGTCGGCTCGAGCGAAATCTTCAGCGGCTTGCGATACTTCGCCGGCATGCCTTCCGTTTCGATCACGCGATGAATGGCCATGATGCCTTCCATCAGCGTTTCCGGCCGCGGCGGACAGCCCGGCACATACACATCCACCGGCAAAAACTGGTCAATCCCCTGCACCGTGGCATAATTATCAAACACCCCGCCGGTGCTGGCGCAGGCGCCCATCGAAATCACCCACTTGGGTTCGGTCATCTGCATATAAATGCGCTGCAGCACGGGCATCATCTTGATCCCCACGCGGCCCGCGACAATCATCAAATCCGACTGCCGGGGCGAAAACCGCATCACTTCCCCGCCAAAGCGCGACAAATCAAACCGGCTGCTGGCCGTGGCCATCAGTTCGATCCCACAGCACGCCGTCGCGAACGGCAGCGGCCACAGGCTGAATTTACGACACCAGCCCACGGCCTTTTTCAGGTTCAGCGTCAGCACGTTATCGGGTAGCTCGGTCGGTTCAATCGGCATCACAAACTCCATATCCTGCGAAACACTCGGACGGTAGCTCCCGCCGGCTTAATCCCATTCCAACACTTTCTTGCCCAGATCGTACACATAACTCAGCATCACCACGCCCACAAACACCAGCATGCCCACAAACAGCGCCAGCGTGCTGATATCCAACCCCAGCGCATCGCGGCTGACGAAAATCATCGCCCACGGCACCAGGAACAACACTTCCACATCGAACACCAGAAAACTGACCGCCACCAGATAAAACCGGACATTAAACCGCTGATGGGTATCGCCCACCGGGTCCATACCCGATTCATACGTGCCCATCTTGACCTTGCCCTCGCGTTTGGGCCCGATCATGTGCGACAGGACCACATTGAATACGGCAAAGCCCAACCCGATCAAAAACAGGATGCCGATGGCCGCCCATTGGTTGTAAACTGCTGCAAGCGTAAGCGTCATACCAAAATTCCTTGCCCGAAGCCAAAATTACTGCCCCTAACTATACAACCCAACCGCCCTTGGGACAATCACCGGCCCAAAAGAGCCCCAAATTGGACCTAATAGCCCATAACAACCTCCGCAGGAACCCCCGGCGGCTACCCTCCCCCGGCCCACCCTACTACCCCCCGGCCCGGTACTATGGTACAATTTTTGCCAACGCACTTTGCCAACCTTTGCCCACGGCCAGGAGTTTGCGCTGCCATGAACCAGAATCCCGTACGCACCGCCCTCATCGGTTGTGGCAATTTCGCCCGCTGGCAGCATCTGCCCAACCTGCTGCGGCTGCCCGAAGCCCAACTCATGACCCTCTGCGACCTTGATCCCGCCGCGCTATCCGCCGCCCAGACCATGGCCCCCGCCGCCCGGGCCTGTACCGCCGCGGATCAGGTCTTTGCCGATCCTGCCATCGAAGCCGTAGTCATCTCCGTCCGCGACGATCTGCAGGCCGACCTGACCCTGCAAGCCCTCGCCGCCGGCAAACATGTCTATGTGGAAAAGCCCCTCGCCCCGGAACCCGAACCGATCCAGCGCGTGATCACCGCCCGCACTGCGGCCCAGCGTCTGGTCGCCGTGGGATTCCAGAAACGCTTCGCCCCGATTTATCTTCAGGCCAAAGCCATCGCCACCGCCGCCGGCGGTCTGCAGCATGCCGTGGCCACCATGGCCGATGACGCCTGGCGCTGGGCCCACGGCTATCCCCCAGGCTACCTGCTGGTCCACGACCTCTGCCATCTCTTCGACCTGCTGCGCTACCTCACCGGGGACGAAGTGTGCCGCGTCTACGCCGCCACCGGCCGCCCCGACGATGACGCCATCGTGCTCTCCTTCACCCGCGGCGCGGTGGCCATGATCGGCGGCAGCGGTCAGGGCAGCATGGACATGCCCAAAGAACGCCTCGACGGCATCTGCCACCGCAGCGGCTTCAGCGCGCTGGATTTTGTCGAACTGCGCACCTTCGGTCTGCCCGCGGTGCCGGCCGTCCAGTATTTCGCCGGCCACAGTGTCCCCGGCCACGGTTTTCTCCACCGGCCCTTATTCGCGCAGCAAGGTTTGGCGGGAATGTTGGCGCTGCGCCGGATCGCCTGGGAAGCCCGAACGCGCACGCCCGACCCCACCGATCCCTATGCCGCCGAGGAACGCGCCTTCGCCGCCGAGGTGATCCCCAACTTCCTCCGGGATCAGGGCTGGATGTCTGCGCTGCGCACCTTCCTTCAGGCCATCCGGGGCGGTACGGCCGCAGGGCTGGCCACACCCGAAGATGCGCTTGCCGCGGCCCATATCGCCGAGGCCGCCCTGACCAGCCGCGCCACCGGCCGCGCCATTACTCTTAATCAGGAATCCACCCATGCTCAGTGATCATGGCCACACCACGAATTTCGGTCCCGCAGCCCGCAGCTTGGGTTTTCTGCCCCGCGGCGGAACCCTCACCGGCGCTGCCGTGCCGGTTTGTCTGCCCGAACTCCTGACCGGCGCGGAAAAGAGTGTCTGCGGCATCAAAGCCTTTCTGATTGACGAACGCCGCGAATTCACCGCCCCCGACGGCACCACCGCCGTGGTGGATTGCGCCCGCGTGGCCGCGCTGGACATCGCCGATTCGCCCGTGCATGTGCACGGCGAGACCGTCGAAACCTATCAGATTCTCGCCGGCACCGGCCACATGCTGCTGGGCGACCGCGTCCTGCCCGTGGCCCCCGGCACATTCATCCTCATCCCGCCGGGCATCCCCCACGGCCTGTGCAGCAGCCACCCCGACCAACCCCTGCGCGTCCTGATGACCTTCGCCCCCGGCCTCGCCCCCATCGCCCACGAACGCTGGCGCGACGAACGCATCCTCCACCCGCAAACCAGCACCCAAATCGCCAACCACTCGCCAGCCCCGTAACCTTGGCATCCCGCCAATCATTTTCCTGCCCCCATGTGGTGCCGACGCCCCGTCGGCATTCGGCCACAGGCCGACTCCCCCCGTCCCCGTGTCCCAGCGGGACGCCCTGATAATAGCCCACCGTTTCAACGGTGGGTCACCAATACCCTCCCATCCATGAGTCCCATCGGGACGACTGATCCGCCGCACAAACAACCACCACCCCTATTCGCGCGCTCTACGTGGGCCATCTTGCTCGCTACCTGACCTGTTAAATCTTTGCATACACAACTTCGGGTATCTGGCATATGACGATTTGTATTTCTCCTCCGTATAGGTGCGTCCATAAACGATAAACTCATCCTTCCGCTCCTCAATGATCAGGTTGTAACCATACACATCCCGGCCCGTCCGGATGGAACTAATAGAATCAAGATATTTCACATCACTCAAAGCCTCAAAATACATATAAACGGCGGCCAGCTCCGCACCATTCTTGGGGAATCCCCTTTTTAACACCAGCCGGGCAAACCGCTCATCCTCTACAATGAGGCCTGATAAGCGCGACCAAAATGATCTATCTGCCATTGCTAATGGATCACGTGGAGCAGGACGTCTTGTGGCCTGTACGCACATATAAGCCGAAAAAGCAAACACCATATACAGCAGTACCACGGCGGTAATACGCATAGTTTTGAATATCATTTGCACACCTCGGTTCCGCTTGGCACAACACTCTGCCCACCAACGTCCAACCACTGGATACCATTCTACCCTCCCCCCATCCCAACACTATGGCTTATCCTCCCTTTTTCTTACCTCGTTCAGGCGGAAACAACTCTGGCGCAATAGCGCGTGGCGTCTCTCCTTCATTGTCTTTTTCGTCCGGATTCGCTCCCGCCTTCA
>JBAXGE010000127.1:0-6627 GCA_037139555.1 Phycisphaerae bacterium | reverse complement strand
TGTTTGCGGCCATTGGAGCCGCCGCGCCGCTGCCCGATCCCGGACCTGGCTCTGGCACTCCGCCGCCCAAACTGGATTATTCCAAACCTATCCAGTTTGATGTGCAATTTGCTCCTGTAACATTTCCCAAGGATGCGCCGAAAGATGTCCGCAGCAATCCCATGCCGCTGATCATCGGCGGCTATCTGGAAAACGGCAAGGTCACCGGGGCCTATGCACCGGATATCAGTTATGTGTATTTTCCCGGTGGATGTCCGGATGATGTCGAATGGGCGCTTTACCCATTCGGCCCTCGCCGGGAATCGGGCGCTCGTGGCGACCGAAATGTGCAACGAGAAAAGTTCGCCAGTGCGTCCCTTCGATTGAACGGGAATCAGTTTGAGGGCGCCTGGACCCTCCGTTTCGTATCCAGCAAGGAACCCAGCAAGGCGCTCTCGCCAGATTATGCCCTGAGTATCAAGGCCGCTGCGAAGGGCAGCGGATTTGCCGGTACTTATACGGGGAAGGTTGTGCAACCGGAATCGAAGGCGGCGCTTTTGGCGGTCCAATTACGGGCAACCCAAAGAGCGTGTTGGCAGACCCGCCCGCCCCGCCGACCCCCGCACCCGAGTTGGAAGGCCCAAAAAATCTCTGGCTCGCCAACTGGTCGGCCCAACAGCCGGCCTACGCCCCCGGCACCAAGGTCACCCTACGCCTGGACCCCGCCTCCGGCAGAGTTTTCCATAGCTGGACAGATTTCCATGGCCAGATTCCCAACAACGCTCCGGAAACACTCACCATCACCATGGATGAACACAAGTGGGTGCATCTCTTCTACAAAAACCCACCGCCAAAATAACGGTCTTTCCTTAGCGTCTATGCAAGAAATGATCCATGAAACACGCTTTGATCGTCAGCATCCTGTTTAACCTAGCCATGAAACCATTGGAAAAACACCAAACTACACCGAAAGGAAAGTAAATCATGAGCACGAACCTCCAACCGCCGGAAGGGAATAACATGGAACATTACGAACGGAAATTGCGTGAACTCCTGCAGCCCGGCACGGGCTGCGGACCGATCGGCGCCACTGTGCGGGTCGCGGTCCGGAACGGGTTTCTGGAGGTGCACGCTCTGGTCGAGCACCCGATCAAGCACCTGCCGGTGCCCGAGGCGCCGCGACATGGGGCGGCGGTGGATGTCGCCATCCGGGTGGCGGGACCGGACTCGCGCGAGTTTCATGTGGCGTTCTATGCCAAACTGCATCAGCCGCGGCCGGCGTTGCAGTTCTGGGGCGCGCCGGTCACCGACCTGCCTCTGAGCCAGTACGCCAGTTCGCAGCGGATCGTGGACGACACGCATTACGAGTTCGACGCGCGCGTACCGTTGGCGCTGCTGGGGCCGACCGAGGGGCAACTGGGCTGCCGAATCTCTCTGGCGGGTTACCGGGGCGGCTGTCATCTGGTCCGGTTCTCCACGGGCGGCGAGGGCAAGCGCCTGCCGGGTTGGGAAGGCGAGAGCGGGTTCGCGCTGCTCGATCCCGAGGTGACCCTCCGGGTTGGTGCGCTCGAACACCTGACCTCGCCCCAGGCGACGGTCCACCTGAAGTCCGACGCCGAACTCGGGTTGGACCGCCTGCCGGCGCTGCGCGAGGTGCTGCCGCTGACCGATGGCAGTGAACGGCTGGCCCTCGACGGCGATTGGCGGTTCAGCGGCACGGCGCGCGACACGGATTGGCGGACCTGGCCGGTCATCCGCATTCCGGGCCATCACGCGTTGCAGAACCTGGTCATCGAGGACGCCGGACGATGGGTGCGCGCGTTCGCGGTGCCGTCATCCTGGGCGGGCCGGCGGGTGCTGTTGCGGCTCGATTCGGTCGAGGGCGATGCGCGGGTGCGGGTCAATGGCCGGGAAGTGGCCGTGATCGACAGCCCGTATCTGCCCAACCAGATTGACGTGACCGACGCGCTGCGGCCCGGCGAGGAAAACCTCCTGGAGATCACCGCCACGCAGGGCGGCGACCTCAACGCCGCCTCGGCCCGCAACACCACCTCAATGGTGCCGGACATTTCGGGCCGGGTCTGGCTGGAAGCCTTGCCAGCCGCGTGGCTGGAGAACGTCGTCTGCGACACCGACCATGTCGGCAAGCTCGAGTTGTCATGGCAGACGGTCGCCGGCGGCGAACTCGCCTGCCGATTGCTCGACGCGGACCGGCGCGTGGTCTGGCAGGCGCGCGTCCCGGCCGCGGTGGGCCACTGCGCGACGCGCATCGCGCAGCCGCAGTTGTGGCATCCCGAGCATCCGCACCTGTACACGCTCGAACTCGAACTCGATGGCCGCGCCCGCTATGTGCAGCGCATCGGGTTCCGCTCCGTCGCGGTCGCGCCCCGGCAACTGCGGGTCAACGGCAAGCCGATCAAGATTTTCGGCGCGTGCCATCATCCGCAACAGCCCTTGACCGGCTGGTGGTTGCGCGAGGACGAACATCGGCGCGACGTGGCGTTGTTCCGCGACGCCAACGTCAACCTGCTGCGGGTCTGGCCGATCAGCGAGGCGTTCCTGGATGCGTGCGATGAGCTCGGGGTGATGGTGCAGATGGAGGTGCCGATCAGCTTCTTCAACTACTCCGGCAACGAGTTCAATCCCCTCGACAACTCCTTCCGTAAACGCAGCCCGGCGGTGCGCGACGCCAACGTCGCGCGCACACTGCGGTTTCTCCTGCGCTACCGCAATCGGGCTTGCGTCTGTCTCTGGTCGGTCGGCAACGAGTCGGCGTGGGACTGGGGGTTCGAGGCCAGCGCCCGCCTCATCAAACGTCTCGACCCGCACCGGCCGGTGCTGGTCAGCGGCGTCGGCAGCAGCGGCCTGGGCCTGCCCGGGCTCGACATTGATACGGAGCATTATCCACTGAACCGGCAACGGACCTTCTTTCCCGGCGTGGGCGACCGGCCGATCTTCCATACCGAGTGGTGCCACATCTCGTGCCGCAATGTCGGCGAACTGGCCATTGATCCCGGCCTGCACGACCGCTGGGTGGACGCCCTGCGCCGGGTGGTTGCGCACACGCGCGACAACGACATGGGCTGCATCGGCGGCAACATCTTCACCGGCATGGAAGCCATCGCCTATGCCTACCCGCCCGGCTACCCAGCGGCGGCGGACCATCCGCCTTGCCTCGGTTTGATTGACCGGTGGCGCCGCCCGACCCCGGAGTATCACCATGCGTGGAAGCTCTTCGCGCCGGTCGAACTCCAGCGCGTCGAGGACCGCGTCTTTCGCATCGCGAACCGCTCCTTCAGCGTGCCGCTGTCCGCCTACCGGTTCACCGTCGCGCAGGGTGACGCAACACTGGAAGGTGACCGCCTGCGCCTGACCGGCGACCTGCCGCAGGATATCTCCTGCTGGGATGCCGCCGGCCGGCTGGTCAACCGTTGGCGTTACGCCGAACCCACGCCGCCGCCGGCGCGGCAGACCGTGGCCACCCGAATGATCGCGGACGAGACCGGCATTCTCGTGGAGCATGGCGGGTTGCGCTGGCGATTCCGGTCGGACGGGTTGCCCGTCGCGCTGCGCGCCGACGGCGAGCAGGCCGCGTGGGACATCGGCCGTCTGGTTGTTACGCCCGGCGCGCTCAATCCGCCGTCGGGTCTGGCCACGAAATGGAAGGGGACAGCCCTGCGCCACGAAGACGACACTGTCGTGTTGGCCGGCAAGTATGCCGAGGCCGAGGGGGAATACCGGTATCGGTTCCTGGCCGATGGCCGGGTGGCGATCGGCTACCGGTTCCAGTGGCAAGGCGCGGCGCTGCGGGCCCGCGAACTCGGGGTCGCCGTCCGGTTGCCGCGCGGCTGTGATCGTCTGCGCTGGGAACGCGACGCCGAATGGAGTTGGTATCCCGCCGATCACATCGGCCGGCCGGTCGGCGACACGGTGCCGTTCCCCGACCCGCGCGCGTCGCGGGCGGGTCCCTGGGAACTGGCGACCTGGCCCTGGGCGCACGACGCCACTCCGGCCGGCTGTCGGGACTTCCGCAGCACCAAGCGGTTCATCCGTCGGTTTGCCGTGCTGGCTCCCGGCGGGGCGGGCCTGACGTTCGAGGCCGACGGCGACCGTCACGGGCGGACCTGGCTGGCCGACGACCACGTGGTCGCGCAATGTTGTCATTTCACCGGACGCAGCGCCGAGGGGTTTCTGGGCGGTGTTGATCTCGGCGACCTGCAACTCAACCGCGGCGACCTTGTGGAATCGGAGGTATTCCTGCGCTGCACATGACGACAACCACCATCACCATCACCGCCGCCGCCGACATAGACATTGAAACAAAAACCGCAATCGTGGCATAAGTGGCGAGCATCAGGTCCCGTCATGCCACCCAAACCAGGATATGATTCACGAAAGCTGATGGAGCAACCACAACCCGGAAGGAAACTGTTAATGACTCCGTTCCAATTCGACCCGGGGATCGTGCCGGACGCCGACCGTGTCGTTGAGCGCCATCGTGCCTGGTGGAACAACGAGTGCCTGGATCGGCCGCTGGTTTTCCTCGAGTGCGACCGGGCGCGGCCCACCGCCCCGCTGCTGCCGCTGCCGGACTATTTCGGCTTCGAAGAATGGGGATTAACCGAATCGCAATGCGAAGACCTGATGCGCTCGATTGAAGCCTGGCCAAGTCGCTAGAAGCGGAGGAGAAATGGCTGTCACACGCGTCCTGCTGAGCGAACCGCCGTCATGGATCTCGGTGGACCCGAGCGTCGCGCCCTGGGCGCGGACGGGGGACTGGCCAGCGTGGTGGATACGACCGGCGCCTCATCGACCGCCGGCGCATCTATGTCCCGGTGGCCCCCGCGGCCGCCTTCGCGCCCATCGCCCGGATCGGCGGCCAGACCGGCTGGTACCACGCCGACTGGCTGTGGCAGTTGCGCGCGCTGGGTGATCTGCTGCTGGGCGGTGTGGGCATGCGCCGGGGCCGGCCCCATCCCGAGCAACTCCAGCCGGGCGATGCGGTGGACTTCTGGCGGGTGGAAGCCGTCGAAGTGCCCACGCTGCTGCGCCTGCGCGCGGAAATGATCATGCCCGGCCGCGCCTGGCTGCAATTCGAAGTGGCCCCCGACCCCAACCAACCCGGTTCATGGATCACCCAGACCGCACTCTTCGACCCCGTCGGCCTGCTGGGCCCGCTCTACTGGTACGCCGTCTGGCCCCTCCACCAATGGGTCTTCGCCGGCCTGCTCCGCAACCTAGCCCGCGCCGCCACCCGTACCCCCAACCCGCCCTAACTTCCCCCCGCGCCCTGGGACCGCCGACGTCCCCGTCGGCATTGCCCCCATGCGTAGGGGCGACCGGCGGTCGTCCTCCCCCCGTCTCTCCAGCCCCAACGGGGCGTCCGGTGCATAGCCATGGGCGGCAGCCCATGGGGTAGGGGGGACACCCCCAATATCCCAGCCCTGAAAGGGCACCCCCCACGCCCCAACGGGGCCTCTTCCTCTCCCATCCTTTTCATCCTCTCCATCCATGTAAAAATTCTCCCCCCGCGCCCCGCGCGTCTTCGTCCATACAATAGTGACATCATGCAACTCCCTCAGACCCATAGCGCACCGCAATCCACCGAGCCCCGCACCCCGGAGCTCATCCTGCTTACCGGCGCCACCGGCTATATCGGCGGGCGCCTGCTCCCCGCATTGCTCGAACAAGGCTACCAGGTCCGCTGTCTGGCCCGGCGGCCCGAACACCTGTCAGGCCGCGCCCCCGGCCGCTACGAGGTCGTCGCGGCCGACCTCACCAACGCCGCCACTCTCGCGCCGGCCTTGGTGGGCGTCACCACCGCCTTTTACCTGATCCATTCGATGGGCTCCGAGGCCGGCTTCGCCGCACAGGATCGCCTCGCCGCGCAGAATTTCGCCCACGCGGCCCGCGCCGCCGGGGTGCGCCGCATCATCTATCTCGGCGGCCTCGGTGGTGACCAGACCCTCTCCGCCCACCTCGCCAGCCGTCAGGAAGTCGGTGCCATCCTCCGCGCCTCGGGCGTGCCCACGCTCGAATTCCGCGCCTCGATCATCATCGGCTCCGGCAGTCTTTCTTTTGAAATGGTCCGCGCGCTGGTCACGCGCCTGCCGATTATGACCACGCCCCGCTGGGTGCGCAGCCTGACCCAGCCGATCGCGGTCGAGGATGTGCTGGCCTATTGCCTCGCCGCCATCACCCTGCCCGGCACCGCCAGCGCGGTCTACGAGATCGGCGGCCCGGATCGGGTGTCCTACGCCGACCTGATGCGCGAATACGCCCGGCAGGTCGGCCTGCGCCGGCTGATCATTCCCGTGCCGGTACTCAGCCCGGGGCTTTCGAGCCTGTGGTTGGGGCTGATTACCCCGCTCTATGCCCGCGTGGGCCGCAAACTGATTGACAGCGTCAAACACGACACCATCGTCAAAGATGACCGCGCGCTGCGCGACTTTGCCATCCGGCCCCGCGGCCTGCGCGACGCCATGGCCCGCGCCCTGGCCAAAGAAGATCAGGAATACGCCCAGACCCGCTGGTCGGACGCACTCTCCTCGGCGGGTAATCCCAAAAACTGGGGCGGCGTCCGGTTCGGCCGACGCCTCATCGACCGCCGGCGCATCTATGTCCCGGTGGCCCCCGCGGCCGCCTTCG
>JBAXGE010000126.1:0-6696 GCA_037139555.1 Phycisphaerae bacterium | reverse complement strand
GCCACGTTTTCGCGCAAGAAGATATTGTAATTGGTGGCGTAAGTGCGGGCCGCCTCCACCATGCGGGTGCGGTCCACCCCTTCAATCGGAGGTTCGGTGAAGAGCAGGGTCCGTTGGCCGTAACGCGAGACCAGAGACATATCCGCGGGCTCGAGGCCGGGGTAGTTCGGTTCGCGGTCCACCATGCGTAAAAACCGGCGGTCGCCTTTGCTGATAGCCGCACGCAGGTCCACCTGCACATCGGCATTTTGGTAGCGTTGCAGTTCGGCCCGGATGGCTTCGGGGGTAATGGGGGGATGGGTCCCATCATCACAGGCGACCAACATTATCAGCAAACCGAGGCACAAGCCCCAAAGGCCAGAATATTGGAATGTGGACCAAGCCATATTGTTCTCCTCAACTGCAGCACACCAACCCGGCGTTTATTTTGCGATCCGCGCCAATAAGGCGGCTTCCTGTTTGGTCTGCCGGGCATAGTACCAACCGGCCAAAGCCCGGTAGCCGACATTTTGGACGGTGCCACCCATAACCATATCATGCAGCCGGGGCAGGGCCTCGGGCCGGCCATCGCGGGCCAAGATCAGCGTGGCATAATTGGTGGCGCTTTCAAACGCGACGGCCCGTTGCAGATTCGCATAATGGGGCAGGACCAATTCGGTGGTTTCTTTGGTGGTGTTGTCGCTGCGCAGAATACCCACCAGCGTGGCCTCAACCACGGGGCGTTGATTGCTTTTAATGCCCAGCGTCAGGAGGGCGCGGGCTTCGGGGGTACGGAGTTCGGCCAGTTTTTCGGCCGCCAGCGCGGCGCGTTCAAAATCGCGCTCGCGGCGTTCATCCACGGCCTTGGAAGTGTTCAGCAGGGTTTGATAGAGCGCCAGTTGCCGGGCGCTGTCGGTAGTACGCTGGGCATAGATGATGCACCAATCCATAACGATGGGGTGTTCATCTTTGAGCAGCTTGACCAAATCCGTGGTGAAGTCTTTACCGGCCACGGCGGTGCGTACCAGTGCGGCGGTTTCATAAGCCAGGGTGCCAGCAGCGCTTTTGCCTCCCAAGCCTGCAATGTGGCCGGGACGGAGCTGGTCGGCAAATTCCAGTGCCAACAGGGCCAGTTTGGTCTGCAGATAAGTCTTGTCGCTGGACTTGATCAGATCGGCCAGAATCGTCGGCGCTTCGGCGCGCTTCAGATACAGCGCCGCAGCCAGCGCGGTAAGGCGCAAACTCTCGTCGGCCTTGGCATCGCGGGCGATGGTTTCCACCCAGATCCCGGCGGGGGCGATATTTTCGCTGCGGATGCGCATCAGGGCCACGGCGATCAGCGGTAAATTGCGCGGATCGTGGCGGTCATACACCGCCTGCAGATTTTTCAAACCGACGGCCTGATCGGCGGCGTCCTTGCGGGCCAGCAGGGTGACCCCGGCGAACAGACGCACGCCATCACGCTGAATATCACTGGCCAGAAGTTGCAGGGCCGCCGAATCGGCCAGCTGGCCGCGCCGGGACAATTCGGTCCAGGCCATAGCCCGATGGGATGGTTCCGGCGCTTTTTGCCCCAGGTAGGTCAGTTGTGCGTCGGTGATCAGTTTGCGGTCAATGAGCATGGCCATGGCCGAGCCCACCACCCCGCTGTCGGGAATTTTGCCGATGAAATCCAAATCCAGCAACGCGGTATCGCCGGTGAGAATCACCTGACTGATCATGCCGTAAAGGCGGATGTCCTGATTATCACTTTTGGTCAGTTGCGCAAAGATGGGTGCGATGGCGGGATCGCGCGATTGGCGCAGCGCGGAAATAATGGTGGTGGTGGCGCTGCCGGTGGTATAAATCTGGTTGATCAGATCGGCGGTGCTGACCAGCGTGGGATCGAGTTTGGCACTGGGATTCGCGACCACCTGGGCGCTTGCCTGTGGTCCAGGTAACACGGCCCAGCCAGCCAGCGCCAGGGTCATAATCAGCCAATTGCGGGGGGCATTGCGACACATCACGTAAACACTCCTTGACTCCACCGCGCCGAAAAAAAACAGGCGGCTCGAGTCGAACCGCCCGGGCCAGATTGCAGTGCGGCGGCGTAGGTCAGCTATTCAGCGTTACCGGCATGACCACATACTGGAAATTCGGACCGATCTTGATCAGGCCCGGCTTGTTGGGACTCTTGAACTCAAAAATTACCGTGGTTTCATCGCCGACTTTGAGTGCGTCGAGGATGTAGGCGGGATTAAAGCCCATGTCCACAGCCTCGCCATTGTAGTCGGCGGCCAGATCAATATTGGCTTCGCCCACTTCCGCGGTACGGCTGGAAATCGAGAGCTTGCCGGGGGCAAAGCCCAGACGCACGCCCTTGGATTCTTCATTGCTCAAAGTGGCGGCGCGACGCACGGCCGACTGGAACTTTTCGCGATCCAGCACGGCCTTCTTGTCGCAATCTTTGGGGATGACATCGTTGTACGGCGGGAAGGTGCCCTCGACCAGCGTGCTGGACATCGTGGCGGCCACACCGAGTTCCGAGGTGATCTGGGCAAAGACTTTATTTTCCTTGAACTGCAGGGCGACGTTCTGTTCCGGATCGGTCAACAGGCGTTCAATCAGATTGATGGCCTTGATGGGGATCACGGCGGACAGGTCGCGGCCTTCGGCGGATTCCAATTCATCGCGGGTCTGCGCCAGCCGGTGGCCATCGGTGGCCACGAGGCAAATCTTCTTGCCCTTGCGTTCCACCAACACGCCATTGATGGCATAGCGGGTTACTTCGCGGGCGGCGGCGAAACGGCTGCGATCCAGCAGTTTTTTCAGATTGCCGGCGGCGAGTACAAAGTCCGGCGTGCCTTCGAAGCTGCTGATCGGGGGGGCTTCTTCAGGATTAAAGCCCAGCAGGCGATATTGCGAATCTTCGCCGGTGATATCGGTTTTTTCTTCCTTGGTATTGATGGCCAAGGTTTCGTCGGGGCTATTGTTGACGATTTCCAAAAGTTTGGTGGCGTTGAGCAGGGCCATGCCGGGGGCTTTGATGTCTACCTGGGTGATGGCATACTGCAGCGCCAATTCCATGTCGGTGGCGGTGACAATCAATTCTTTGCCGACGGCAGCGAGTTTCACGCAACCCAAAACAGGCTTGGGCGTACGCGGTTGGGCAATGGAAGCCGCCATCTGGAGCGCCTGCAGAAGGGCCACACGGTTGACAATAATCTTCATACCAAAACCCCGGCATAAAATGAGTGTTTCGCAACGTACATAAACACGGAAAAGATTGTAATCTACGCGGGGGCCTGAGTCTATGCCTTGGGGTGGGGAAAAAATAGAGTTAAGGCGAGGTTAATTCGTATTGATGTAATAACCGCATTGGCCCCCTTGGCGACATATTCGTTTAAGTGTACAATTTTTAAGGGAGCCCATTGAATCCCTAACCCAATCCGTTTATGCTAACACTCTTTGGTGAGTGGCATTTGCCGCACCGGGGCACGATTATTCCCCCGCAGGCTGTCGAGTCTGGCCAAATATTACTGGAGCTAGAATTAAATATGAG
The DNA here is from genome assembly GCA_037139555.1 of Phycisphaerae bacterium. Lineage (GTDB taxonomy): Bacteria > Planctomycetota > Phycisphaerae > WQYP01 > WQYP01 > JBAXGE01. Next base: position 3,176 of record JBAXGE010000126.1, on the reverse strand, counting down.
TTGGCAGGACGTATTGCATCTTTGCCTGGTCGCATTGTATCTGGGCACATTGGGTATCTTGACCATTTACGGTTTTCACCGTTATGCGCAGGTCTTGCTGTATATGCGCCATTGTCGGCAGCGCCCCGAACCCGCCAGCAAAATGACCACTCTGCCGCGGGTCACAGTGCAACTGCCGATGTATAACGAACAATTTGTGGCGGCCCGCGTGATTGAGGCATCCTGCGCCATAGATTATCCGAGGGAATTGTTGCAAATTCAGGTTTTAGACGATTCCACCGATGGTTCAGCGGAGATTGCCCGGGACACGTGTGCCCGGATGTGCCGGTTGGGTCATGATGTGGAATATGTACACCGGACCAACCGCCACGGCTATAAGGCCGGGGCTTTGGCCCACGGGATGAAGAGTGCCACGGGCGAATACATTGCCATTTTTGATGCCGACTTTGTCCCCCCCGCCGATATTCTGGTCCGGTCGCTGGATCACTTTACCGACCCCAATGTCGGTTGTGTGCAAACCCGCTGGGATCACCTGAACCGCGATCAATCATTATTGACGCAGGCGCAGGCGATTTTCCTCGATGGTCACTTCATGATCGAACATACCGCCCGCAATCGCTCGGGGCGATTTATCAATTTCAACGGGACGGCGGGTATCTGGCGGCGGACTTCGATTGAAGACGCCGGCGGCTGGGCCCATGACACCCTGACGGAAGATATGGATTTGAGCTACCGCGCCCAGTTGCGCGGCTGGCGGTTTGTGTTCCTGTCGGACCTGCTGAGTCCGGCGGAACTGCCCCCCGAAGTGGTGGCGTTCAAGCAGCAGCAACACCGCTGGACCAAAGGGTCGGTGCAGGTGGCCCGCAAGCTGTTGGGCACGATTATGCGGGCCAAGCTGCCGCTTAAGGTGAAGGCGGAAGCGTTCTTCCACCTGACCGCCACGGCGGTGTATATTCCCGCCGTCGTTCTGTCACTGATCCTATTCCCGACGTTCGCGCCGATCAGCCCGAACGTGGCCAAATCCATCTGTGAACTCTCGCCCAGCACACTGGGGCCATGGATCGCCTTTATGAGCATCTGCGGTCTGCTGACCTGCTCGGCGGGCACGTTCTATGTCCTGAGCCAGAAGGCGATCGGCGGCAGTGTGATCAAGTCCACCCTGATGATCCCTCTGCTCATGGCACTGGGCACGGGTATCTCGGTCATGAATGGGCTGGCGGTGCTGGAAGGCCTGTTTGGCCGGCGCGATACGGAATTTGTGCGTACACCCAAGTATGGTTCGGGCAAGACGGCCAAGGGTGAATGGAAGAAACGGGCAGGCGCATTCCGCAAACGCAGTACATGGCTGCCATTTATCGAATTGTCGCTGGGCGGGTATATGTTTGCCTGCATCTTTATCGCGATCTACAGGGAATGGGCGCTGGGGACGATTCCCTTCCTGTTCATCTTTGGTTTTGGTTATACCTATGTCGGATTGCTGAGTCTGCAAAGCGTGTGGGCGTCATGGCGTATTTCTAAAAATACCACCACCGCCGAAACCACCACGGCGGTGGCAGCTTAAGGCCAACGGGGACATGATGACCCGTCAAGCAGTGTGTTTTCTCTCCAAGGTCACCGGATGCGGTGACCTTGTTTTATTTCGGGATAGCCCGGAACCCCAGGCATGAGTATTACCGTATGAACCTGATCCCTCTACCCATGGATGCCCATGTGCCCGCGCTGATCGCATCGTTGCGGAGCGTGAACAACGTGGTATTGGTCGCCACGCCGGGCGCGGGTAAGACCACGCGGGTGCCGCCGGGACTGCTGGCAGCGGGCTTGGTGCCCGCTGGCCAGACCATGGTGATGCTGCAACCCCGGCGGGTGGCCGCGCGGGCCGTGGCCCAGCGCATTGCCCAGGAGCAAGGGTGGCGTTTGGGCGAGGAAGTGGGCTATCAGGTGCGTTTTGAAAATTGCACCAGTGCGCGGACGCGGATTCGGATTGTGACCGAGGGGATACTCACGCGGCAACTGCTGGCGGACCCGTATCTGGAACGGGTGGGCGTGGTGGTGCTGGACGAGTTTCACGAGCGCTCGATCCATAGTGATCTGGCCCTGGCACTCGTGCGGGAGTTGCAGCAGACGGTGCGGCCGGAGCTGAAGATCGTGGTGATGTCCGCCACGCTGGAAGCCACCGGGGTGGCGGCGTATCTGGGGGATTGCCCGATTATCGAAGTGCCGGGCCGGATTTTCCCCATCGCCATGCACTACGAACCGCTGGGGGATCGGGAACTGCCGCGGGGAGCGGCGCTGGCGGCGGCCAATTATTTGCGGCGGAGTGCGGAGGGGGATGTGCTGGTGTTTCTGCCCGGAGCGGAGGAAATCCGCCGGACCCAGCAGACGTTGGGGAGTATGCCGGGGGTGCAGGTGGTGCCGTTGCATGGGAGCCTGTCGGCCGAGGAGCAATATGCGGCCTTGGAGTCCGCATCGGCGGGTGAACGCAAAGTAATTCTGGCCACCAATATCGCGGAAACGTCGCTGACCATACCGGGGGTGCGGTGTGTGGTGGACAGTGGGTTGGTGCGGCAGGCACGCTTTGATGCCCAGCGCGGGTTGGACCGGCTGGAACTGGTACCGGCGAGTCGGGCGTCGCTGACGCAGCGGGCCGGGCGCGCGGGCCGGACGGCGCCGGGAGAATGTGTGCGGTTGTGGGAACAGCGATTGGAAACGACGCGGTTGGAATTCACCACGCCGGAAGTGTTGCGCGTGGACCTGACGCCGACGGTGCTGGGGCTGCATGCGTGGGGATGCGGGGATAGCCGGGAGTTTGCATGGTTTACGCGCCCGCCGGAGGTGACGCTGGCGGCTGCGGAACAATTGCTGGAAATGCTGGGGGCTCTGCGGCCCACCACGGACACACGGCGGGAACTGACGCCGCGCGGTAAGCAACTCTTGGAATTGCCGCTGCATCCGCGGCTGGCGCGGCTGCTGTGGGCGGGGGTGGAGTCGGGTGTGGGGTCCGAGGCGGCGCTGCTGGCGGCGGTATTATCGGAAAAAGATTTCATGACGCGCCCGCCCCACTTACCGGCCAAGCATCGCGGGCCGTCGGATGTGCTGTGGCGGATGGATGTGCTGAACCAGGTGCAACGCAGCGGATTTGCGGGCTATTGGCGCGATCAGGATGTGGATGTGCAGAC
>JBAXGE010000125.1:0-6702 GCA_037139555.1 Phycisphaerae bacterium | reverse complement strand
ACCAAAACCTACGGCCAAAATATCACCGATAGCGCCGGTACGCGAAGGGGTGGGGACGAGGGAGGTCATGCACAAACTCCTGAGCTTCAACCTGAGTGGCGCAGCACTCCAAGCGGCTGATCATAATGATGCCAAATCAAACGATGCGAATGGTGCCAATCAGAGCCTATTCGTAGCGGGTATTGTGACATAGAAAATGGTAATCGCCAAGCCGGGGCGTTACGGTTGGGGCGGTTTGGCGGTTTTGTCGGTTTTAGCGGGGACGAATTCTATGGAAACGGAGTTGATACAATAGCGCTGGCCGGTGGGTGCCGGGCCATCATCAAACAGATGTCCCAAATGGCCCCCGCAATGGGCACAAACGGCCTCGGTGCGCGTCATGCCGTGGGAAAAATCGGAGATCAACTTCACCCGGTCACCCGCCAGGCTGGTGAAAAAGGCAGGCCAGCCGCAACCGGAGTCATACTTATGGTCGGAACTGAAAAGCTCGGTCTTGCAGGCGGCACAGCGATAGGTGCCGGGGTCAAAGGTTTTATCGTACTCACCCGTGAAGGGGCGCTCGGTGCCTTTTTGCCGCAGGACACTATATTGCAGCGGGGTGAGTAGTTTGCGCCATTGGGCATCGGTAAGATTAGACATATCGGGCCTCGTGGTAGGCGAACTGGTGGCGACGGTCGCCGGGGTGGTGGGCGCCGCACCGGATGGCCCACAGGCCACCAGCCCAAACGTCAATAAGAGTAGTAGAAGAGCAGAGCGCATGAGGCATTATAGGCATCGGTAAATCCGGCTGATGCAAATTTGCCGATCCTGCCCGCACGATGGCTTGGGCACAGGCTGGCTCACCAGGTGTAGGATACTCCGGTGTAGAACAGCAGGCCGTCGCGGACGGGGTTATCCTCGGCCATATAGGCGTTGGAGATATGCAGGAAACGCGCGCCCAAATCCACCGACCACCGATCCGCCACAAAGGTTTTGATCCCGATTCCCCCAGTCCACGACCAGGAGAAAACCGAGCCCTCTTCGGGCATTTTGCGCACCGAGTGCAGGAAACCGCCCAGCAGTTCCGCGTAAGGGTTGGGCACCCAAAGTTCGTGGGGATTGTATTCATTCAGATAGACCCGCATCCCCCAGTAGAGGCCCCACGCGAAATTGGTGCCGTTCTTCTGATCGAGCACAAAGACCGGAATAGGCTCGAGCATGACTTCCAGATGTTCGTTCCACATCTTACCGAACCGGAAGCCCAATTGCGCGGCATTACCCTCACCGGTTTCGTCGGCCTCAAAACTCACGCACGACGAACCGCCCCAGATATCCCAGTGTTCATAGCCCACCTGACCGACCATAGGCCAGAGAATGAATTTGAATACATCCTCCACGCCATTGAAGTTGGGTTGGCCATCGAACCAAGGCAGCGGGGGCAGCGGACTGCGGGCCGGAGGCATGGTCGAAGAGGCGGCGACTTGCATGGTGGGCACGGCCAGCGTATCCAACTGCATACCCGCATCCCCCGCCCAAAGCGGTTGGGAGGCCAACAATACTGCCATCGAGAAACACGCCGTTATTGTCTTACGCATCTCATCTACTCCGGGTAAGAGACCAACCAGCACGGAGCAACACCCAACCTTAAAACGGATTGCCAAGGATTCGTTCTTCGGCATTTAAAGCCGTCAGATCCGCCGTACTGAGCTGCACATCGGCCGCTTTCGCCGAGTCGGCAATGCTCGCGGAACGGCTGGCGCCGGGGATCGGAATCACCATCGGCCCCCGTGATAATAGCCAGGCTAAAGCCACTTGGTAAACACTCACCCCCAAACGCAGGGCAATTTGGGCAATTAAAGCGTGTTTGCTGCCAATATTTTTGGCTCCGCCCATGCCATCGAGGGGGCTCCAGGGCAGGAAGGCCATACCGTGTTGGATGGTGTAGTCGAGCGTGCCATCCAATTCGGGGTTGCGATAGTTGCGGGCGTATTGGTTCTGCAAGCTGACCACGGGCGCAATTCTGCGGGCCACTTCCAGATCGGCCACACTGTGATTGGACGCGCCCAGATGGCGGACCTTGCCCGCTTGCTGTAATTGTGCCAGCGCCGCCCAGGAATCGGCCAGCGGGGTTTGAGGGTCAATGCGGTGATACTGGTAGAGATCAATGGTATCCACCCCCAGCGCGAGCAGCGAAGCATCGCAAAATTTTCGCAGACTGGCGGGGCTGCCTTCGCGTTCCCAGCGTCCTTCGGGGCGGGTCAGTCCCCCTTTGGTGGCCACCACAATGGTCGCGCGGACCGAGGTGGGTAACTGCCGCAAGGCTTTACCGATGAGTCGTTCGTTATGGCCAAAATCGGTATCGTTCCAGCAATAGCAATTGGCGGTATCAATGAAAGTCACCCCGCTGGCGATGGCGTGATGAATCACGGCAATCGCGTCGGCCTCGGTGGGCCGGTCCGGTTTCAACGACAGGGGCATACCGCCCAGACCAATAGCGCTGACGCGCAGACCCGATGACCCCAGAACACGATACTGCATAATCAAAGCTCCTGCCCATATGACCCAAAAACACCGCTTACGAGGCGGATAAGCTTAACATCATAGCACAACACCCGGCAATTCCTGTTACAAAAAAACCAGGGAGTGTGCCCGAAAGCACACTCCCTGTGGGAGCAATCAAACTTCACCGTACGCTTACAGACGGCTGATCAGCAGTTCGCGCTTAAACACCATTTCCTTGGGCATATCGCCGGCGAGCTTCAGGAACAGTTCCTGCTGGCTGAGGATTTCGTTCTTGAAGTCCTCATTGTTGATCGCCTGCAGAACCTTGAAGTCATCCTCGGTCAGTTTGAGACCATCGAGGTTGATATCCTGGGGGCGGGGCATCCAACCCAACGGGGTTTCAACGGCCATGGCCTTGCCCTGGCAACGGTTGACGATCCATTCCAGCACGCGCATGTTTTCGCCGAAGCCGGGCCACATGAACTTGCCTTGGTCGTTCTTCCGGAACCAGTTGACCATGAATACGCGCGGGCAATCGGTCATTTCCTTGCGCATCCGGAACCAGTGAATCAGATAATCGCGGATGTTGTAGCCGATGAAGGGCAACATCGCCATCGGGTCGCGGCGGACCACGCCAACCTGACCAGTCGCGGCCGCGGTGGTTTCGGAACCGATGGTGGCGCCGATGTACACGCCGTGGACCCAGTTGAAGGCCTGGAACACGAGCGGAATGGTCTTGGTACGACGACCACCGAAGACGATGGCCGAAACCGGCACACCGGCGGGATCGCTGGCGGCGGGATCAAGCACGGGGTTGTTGGCCATGGGGGCGGTGAAACGGCTGTTCGGATGGGCGGCCTTCTTGTCAGAAGCCGGGGTCCATTCGGTGCCATCCCAACCGGTAGCCTTGGCGGGAGCGGGCATACCACTATCTTCCCACCACACGTCGTAGGAGCCATCTTCCAGCTTGACCAACGCGACGTTGGTGAAGATGGTGTCTTTGGCCATGGATTTGAGGGCGTTGGGATTGGAAGTGGCGTTGGTACCGGGAACCACGCCGAAATAACCCGCTTCGGGGTTGATGGCGCGGAGTTTGCCGCTTTCCTTGTCCACCCACATCCACACAATATCGTCGCCGAGAGTGGTGATTTCCCAACCGTCTTTCTTGTACTGTTCGGGCGGAACCAGCATGGCGAAGTTGGTCTTGCCGCAGGCCGACGGGAACGCCGCAGCCACGTAAGTCTTTTCGCCCTGGGGGTTCTTGACGGCCATGAGCAGCATGTGCTCGGCCATCCAGTTCTGCTGCCGGCCCAGATAGCTGGCGATACGCAGAGCGAGACACTTCTTACCGAGCAGCGCGTTACCGCCGTAACCGGAACCGAAGGAGATGATCTCGTTATTCTGGGGGAAGTGGCAGATAAAACGACGATCGGGATTGCAATCGCCGACCGAGTGCAGACACTTGGTGAACTCATCATTCTGGCCCAACTGCTTCCAGGCCACATCGCCCATGCGGGTCATGATGCCCATCGAGGCGGCGACATAGAGTGAATCGGTCAGTTCCACGCCGACCTTGGCCAGCGGGGAGCCCAACGGGCCCATGATGAAGGGAACCACGTACATGGTCCGGCCCTTGAAACTGCCTTCGAAGAGCGAATCCATCTTGGCATAGGCCTTCTTCTCTTCCATCCAGTTGTTGGTCGGGCCAACTTCGTCCTGGGTCTTGGTGCAGATGAAGGTCAGATGTTCGGTACGGGCCACATCGTTGGAATTGGAACGGTGATAGTAGCAACCAGGCCACTTCTTCTGGTTCAATTCCACAAACACGCCGTCTTTGCAGCCTTGCTTGAACATCGCTTGACGTTCTTCAATGCTGCCATCGCACCATACGACGCGATCGGGCTTACAAAACTTAACCTTTTCCTCAATCCATTTCAGGACATAAGGGTTGGTAATTGACGCGGGCTTCGTCTCGGTCATGAATGAACTCCGTATACGGATCACACTTTACCTCTGTTGGCCCGCGCACATACGCGAACCCAAAACCGAGGGCATAATATAGCAGGTTAACCGAGTAATGTATAGGGAACTCCAGATAACGAATGAAATTTTGTTCACCCTTTCGCAGACTTGACGAAACCCCCATAAATACTGCATATTTGTTACCATCGGAGCGAATTTCCACAGATTCGTAAAGGATAAAATCGGCGGAATTGGGCCCTTGTTCAAGAGGTGGTTTCACGCACGATTTCCGGCCCCCAGCGCCGGCTGCGCAAGGCCCGATCGCTAACCGTTTCCACCCGCTGACACAACAGTTCCAGTGCCGCCAGCGCGGCGGAAGGGGTGACGGGGCGTTGTAACTGGGCGGTATCCAGACCGGTCGGCTGGGTCAGACGTTGCAGGGCGGTGACGATGCCACTGGGCAGGGCATCGCGCTGGGCCGGAGTGCAGGCCACGATCCCCCCCGCTTGCGGGTCCAGACGGACCATTTCACCGGGACGGAACATCCGCCCGGTGACCATGCAGCGATCGTAGACCAGCGCATAGCCCGCGGCGGCGAGGGCGAATTTCAGATAGGACAAGACCACCCGGGCCGGTGCGGTGTGCGGGAGCAGCGTCAGGGCGGCCTCCAATTCGCGCAGCCAGGTCGAGGTGACATCGCCGGGCGGCAGCAGTGTGAGTGTGACATCGGCCAACAGCGCGGCGGCATAGTACGCCGGTAAGTGGCCGCGCAGATCGCGGCGGGGCTGTAACAATTCCCAACCGGACAGCAGGCCCATGGCCCCAGGTTGCCGCGCGGGCAGCACCAACACTTCACCGCCGGCGAGAAAATCCAACGGGCCGGAAAAGCTGCCGGAAAAACCCTTGCGGGTCTGCCGCTTGGCGCCTTTGGCCAACAAGGTCAGCAACCCGTGGGCGCCAGTGAGTACGGTGACCACTTGCGAGGTTTCCGAGTAATCAATAATGTCCAGGCAGATGGCCTGATCGTGCCAGGTTGACATAAACACACGATTCCTTTGGTATCATTGTACGTTGCGGGTATGATGATGCCAGAGTACCGGGTGGGAAGCCCGGAGATTTTTTCCAGCGGTAGTCGTCATGAACACACATCAACAGTTGCACATCAAGGTCCTCGGTTCGGGCACCTCGGCGGGAGTGCCGATGATCGGCTGTCACTGCCCGGTCTGCCGCAGCCCCGACCCGCGCGACCGGCGCAACCGCTGTGCGTTGGCGATCCGTTATGGGCCGCACACGATTCTGGTGGATACCCCGCCGGAATTACGGCTGCAGGCGGTGACGCACGGGGTGGACCGGATTGATGCCATCGTGATGACCCATGCCCATGCCGATCATATTTTCGGGCTCGATGATGTGCGGCGGTTCAATACCATTCTCGGCGCCCCCCTGCCGCTGTATGCCAATGCGGAAACGCTGACCATCATCCAACGCTGTTTCGGCTATGCCTTCACCAAGCCGGACTTCCCCGGAGTGTACCGGCCGGAGCTGGTGCCGGAATTGATTCAGGGACCGTTTGATCTGCTGGGCCGGCATTGGTTGCCGGTGCCGATGGTGCATGGCCGCACGCTTGTGTACGGGTATCGGATCGGTAACTTTGCCTATTGCACGGATTGCAATGAAATCCCGGCCACATCACGGGCGCTGCTGAAGGGGTTGGATGTGCTGATTCTGGGGGCGTTAAGACCCCAGCCACACCCGGCCCATCTGAGCTTTGCCCAGGCGCTGGAACTGGTGGCGGAACTGCAACCCAGACGGACCTGGTTCACGCATTTATCCCACGACCTGCGGCACGCCGAAATTGAAGCGGACCTGCCGGAATCGGTGCGGGTAAGTTACGATGGTTTGGAGATTGTGTCAGAGTAAAATCAAGCCAATCGCCCAATGATCAGCGCGTAAACAGCAATATCGTCAGCCCCGCACAAAACAAATCCGCATAAAATAAAAAGACCCGCATGATGGTCATGCGGGTCTTGAGGAACTGACTTTAACGGCGGATTACTTAACTTCGCCGGGGGCAATCAGGTCGTAGTTCTTGCCGAACTGGGCTTCTTCCGCTTCGCGTTGGATGATGATCTTGGGACGGATCAGGATCAGCAGGGTGCGTTCTTCCTTGATGTAGGTGCGGTTAGTGAAGAGCCGACCGAGGCCGGGAATCTTGGACAGGAAGGGGACGCCGGTTTCCTGTTCCGCTTCGCCGACGAT
>JBAXGE010000124.1:0-6759 GCA_037139555.1 Phycisphaerae bacterium | reverse complement strand
TTAGTATTCCCTCCTTGGCCTGACTGGGGGAAACCGGTTTGCCGGTTTGGGCATGGACAATTTTCCCGCCCACTTTTTTAACTGGCACCCCACCCATCTCGGCCATCAGTTCTGGGTCGCGCACGCTGATTTCGTTGACGGTTTCGATATTGCTGACATGGGCGTCCACCAACTCGGCACGTTTGTTGACGGCGGCCTGCTTGCGGCCCTGACCTTCCAGCGTGGCAATTTCGGTCTGTGCGGCCTCGACAATCGGTTTATTGGCTGCCGTACTGGCCTGATAGCTTTTGGCCAGTGACTTGCGCTGTTGTTTGATGTTGCCCTTCAACTTCTCCAACTTAACTTCCGGCGGGTCTCCCAGATTCACCAGATCCGTCTCTTCAATCGTCTCGCCTTTGCGCACCGCTTCCATTTGGCCTTCCAACTGCGGGTCCTGCCCTTTGGTGCCTGACCATTCCGCGGCTTTGTCCGTGCTCTTGCTGGTGGTATGGGCCACTTCATTCATTTGCTGGCGCACGCTGGCTTCGTTGCCCGGCGTGGCCACCTGCCCCTCGACATTGGCCAGTTTTCCCTGCGCTTCGGCAAATTTGTTGGCATTGGCCAATACTTCGCCGGGCTTGTCCACCGTGCCGTATTTGCCCCCGCTGGTTTTATTCATTCCACCCGCAGTGCTGAACGTATCGGAAGCCTGGGCGGTCTTGGCTTTGCCAGCCTGATGGGCGCTGCTGCCCACCACATCCTTACCCGATGGGGACCAAATGGTGCAGTCCCACTCCGGGATATACAGCCGGTCATCGCCCACCTGGACCGTGACGCCCGTTTTGCCCTGCAGGGATTGCTTGAGTTTATTGAAAGCCTTCACATCCCGGGCGGTAAAATCCATATCGCTGGTAACGCTTTTGGGCACCCCGCCGGTGTTGGCCATTTCGAAGTTTTTCAGCCCGGCTTCGTTCAAAACTCCGCCGAATTCTTCAAACCGGGTATCCGTGGTTTTCAGTGTGGAACGCAGGTTCGCCGCTTCGGCTTTGAATTTGGCTTTGGCTTCCACATACTTGGGGTGATCGGGTTTGGTGACCCGACGCCCCATGGCATCGGTGGTGAACGCATCGGCCGGCAGTTCCGCCACCAGTTTGTTTTCCAGATTGCTCAGTTGGGTATAGTATTCTTTACGCACGATCTGGATATTGGGGGCCGCATACAGGTTGGTTAAACCGCACAGCAGGCCCGCGGCCAGCACGATATAGTGGGTGAGTTTCTTCATCTTATTCCCCTTTCAGCCAACGCATTTCGAGCGTGGTGGCATATTGCTTGAATTCCGCCGGGACCGAAGCCGTCTGCCGCAGCAGTCGGACTTGCACCAGCGCCGGTTCCCGTTGTCCGCCGCGATACAGCATGATCGCATACGCCATCCGCACCGCATGGGCATTGGGTTTGCGGGTGAGACATTGCACAAAGAAATTTAGCCCGCGCTCAGTCTGCTGGTCCAGTACATAACATTGCGCCATCGTGGCCACGTTGTCTGCCGTTAACCGATCGGGATTGGTCAGGGTCACATACTCGAAATGCTCCAAGGCCTTGTCGTACATTTCGGCCAGCGCTTTGACCTTGGCATACATCAGTCGGACATCCACATCTTGCGGCTTGAGCTTCACCGCCTCGGTCATATGGTGTTCTGCCAGGGTGGTCAGCATGGTATTCTTGGGGGCACTCAGGCACACCTCGGTCATCAGCAGGTGATAGATGGCCTCTTGCGGTGCCTCCTCAACGGCCTGCCCGGCGTATTCCAGCGCCAAGGCCAACAGGCTTTCCTTCTCTTCCCCTTTGGCCGCAGGTAACTTGGCCAGACACGCCCGCGCCAGCGCCGCCGCCCTGGGGGCGGGCAATTCTTCGTCCAAAGGGTTCTTAGGTAAATTCAGCGGCGGGTCGGAGGGCATCACCGGTTCGGTCACGGTTGCAATATGCCCCGGCGGGTTGGTGACTGTGGGAGCGCCACTACCGGAACCCCCGCCCGAACCGGGTGTCGTGGGGGACCACGCTGCCGATACCGTGACGGGCGGTGCCACCGTCGGGGTGCTGGTCCAACCCCACCAGCCAAAGATGAATACACTCACCAGGCAGACACTCAGTCCACCCACCAGCAGACAGCCCAGTCCACCCAAAATCAATAGTTTGCCTTTGGCCATGGTTCTTCCCGTCAAAAGACTAAAAAGTCCAGTATACGGGACACGCGGGTTGCCACCAAGTTAATTTTCGGTGACTTAATTATGCGGCAAAAATGTCGCGTGGCCGGATCGGGTCACGATCCGGCCACGCTGATTATCAGGTGTTTTGTAGCAAACTATTACCGCTTGTTCAACGGTACATAATGCTGATTGATCGGCCCGGTGTAAATCTGCCGCGGGCGGGCGATCTTGGCGGTGGCATCGTCGTGCTGTTCCTTCCAGTGGGCAATCCAGCCGGGCAGACGCCCGATGGTGAACATCACGGTGAACATATTGGTCGGAATCCCAATGGCCCGCATGATTATACCGCTGTAGAAGTCCACGTTCGGATACAGCTTGCGGTCCACAAAGTACGGGTCTTTGAGCGCCAATTCTTCCAACTTGCGGGCGATGTCCAGCAGCGGATCATGCCGCCGCAGTTTCTTCATCAGCCGTTCGCAGGTCTTTTGCAGCATCTTGGCCCGCGGGTCGAAATTCTTGTACACGCGGTGGCCAAAGCCCATCAACCGCACGCCCGAGTCCTTCTGCTTGGCCAGTTCGATATACTTCTCGGCAGTGCTGCCACCGTTGTGGATTTTTTCCAGCATGGCCATGACTTCCACATTGGCCCCGCCGTGCAGCGGGCCCCACAGGGCGCACACGCCTGCGGCGCAACTGGCGAACAGATTGGCCTTGCTGCTGCCCACCATCCGCACGGTCGAGGTCGAGCAGTTCTGCTCGTGGTCGGCATGCAGAATGAAGATCAAATTCAGGGCGTCTTCCACATCTTCATCCACGATGTACTGTTCATAGGGCATCGAATACATCATGTGCAGGAAGTTGGCACAATAACGCAGCTTGGGATCGGGATAAATGAACGGCAACCCGTTCACCCGGCGGTAGGTAAACGCCGCGATGGTGCGAATCTTGGAAATCAGCCGGGCCGCGGCTTCTTCAAATACCGCTTCATCGTCGTACCGGTGCAATTCCGCATGATAACAGCTCATCGCGTTAATCATGGCCGACATCATCGCCATCGGCGGTGCGGACAGCGGGAAACCGTCAAAATGGTGCTTCAAGCCTTCGTGCAGGTGGGCATTGGCGGTCAGGCGGGCACGGAAACGCAGCAGTTCGCTTTCCACCGGCAGCCGGCCAAAAATCAGCATCCAGGCCGTTTCCACGAAATCCGGGTCCTTGTCGAACTCTTCAATCGGGATGCCCCGATACCGCAGAATCCCCTTGTCGCCATCAATATAGGTAATGGTCGAAGTGGTGCTGGCGGTATTCATAAACGCCGGGTCCAGGGTCACCAGCCCGGTATCCGCCCGGAGCTTGGCGATATCAATCCCGACATCCCCTTCGGTACCCTCAATCAGCGGGTATTCATAGGTCTTGTCGTCAATCACGATTTTTACCGTCTTGGCCATATCTACCACCTATTACAAGGGAGCCAAAATACACACCGATGCCGCCCGGCCGATCGGCCGCAGCGCAACTGGCACATTCTAGTCCTGAAAATCGTCAGGGGGAAACAATAATTTTACTTTTTTTCGGGCCCGGGGCGACTTACTTCACGACCCCGATGGTCAGCAGGATATTGGCATAAATCCGCTGCTCACCGGTGGCGATGGTCAGGCACACGTCCGGCGTGCCGGCGGCGTCATAAAAGGCAAACCGCTCGATTTTGGTCAGGTCCATCTGCGGGTACACGCCCTGAATCTGTTGGCGGAATTCCGCGAAAATCGGGGGGTCGTCTTTCAGGGCATAAGGCCCGGACTTCATCGGTTCCATCACCGCCGCCGCCTCGATGGGGACGGTCTTGAGGATGCCGTCGAGCACGTCCGTCACCGACAGCAGGCCGGGCCGGAAGTTCAATTGGACCAGTTCCGCCCGGGGGCCCAGCTTGGTGCTGAAAGGATAATTGCCATCGGCAATTAAAATCTTGGACGAATGACCCGCGCGGCCGAGGGCGGCGAGAATCTGGGGATGAAGAATCGGGGTTTTCAGCATCGCAAAGGCTCCTGAAGATCAAGTAATGGAACTGCTGCGGTCCTGAGCCGGGGCCACCATCGGACTGCTGCCGGCCACGGGCAGGGTTTCGCCCAGCACTTCCACATGGCTGAGGGCATCCAGGTTGATGACGGACTTTTCGCCGTCGGCCTTTTGGATGATCAAGCGGTCTAACCATAGCTTATCCAAGGGGTTACGTGCAAACCACGACCCTGATGGTTGGCGTTCCTGCCGCACGACCGTGCCTTCGATGACCGTGGTGCAGGTGCTGCCGTGCTGGGGAATTTGCTGGGTTAAACGCACCTTGGTGCCGGGGGGGAAGACCAGGGTTTCAGTGACTTTGGCGACGCTCATACACGGGCTCCTGACCATAGACAGACTACTGGGCTGAATTTGCTGCCTTCACAATAGCCATAATCCCCGAACGTATCAAGCTGACCGCGATGGCCGCCAGCAGGATCATGACAATTTTATTGACCACCAACAATGCCCGTGGGCCGACCATCCGGATCAGCCATTCGCTGCGCAGCATGGCAAAGTATTGCAGGCCCAGATTCACCAGCAACGCCAGAGCCACCATGCTAATGGTGGTAATCAGGCCATGTTGGGGGCTGAAGTTGGATACCAGCAGCAGGCTGGTGGTCATGGTGGCCGGGCCGACGATCAGGGGCACCGCCAGCGGGACGATGCCGAAGGTGCCGTCATCCACGGGTTCGGCATCCACGGAAGGTTTGCCTTTGATCAGCAGATCAATAATCGCCAGAATCAGCAGCACCAGACCGCCAGCGATCTTGAAATCGGCAAAGTCCACACCCAGAAAACTGAAAATGGACTGCCCGCCCACGATGAATAGGATGCCCACCACGCCGGCGACCAGTGTGGCCCGCCGGGCAACGCGATGCCGGGTGGTGGAGTCGAATTTGGCCGTCATGGTCATGAACAGCGGGATGGTACCCGCCGGGTCAATAACCACCAGCAGCGTGAGGAACATGTAGAAAAAGTCGGTGATCATGGGCATCTCCGCGTCTAAATGTGGCACTGCGCTGGCCGGGCGAAAACCATGTTGCGGCTTTCGGAGACCGGAAGATTCGCTATAATCCAGCAGGTACCGACGACGCTCATGATTCTACTGGATGAACCGGTTTTATGTCCTCACCACCGCCCGAGCGGCGCGATTTTTTCCTCCAAGCCATGCGGCAGGCCCTCGGCCCGCTGGCCCGGGTATTGGATGAGAAGGTCCAGGATTTAAGCCGGGTCCTGCATCCCACAGCGCCTGCGGGTGAATCCCCGCCTGCCAGTCCCGCGCGCGGGGTGCCCTTGCGCGTACTGCGTCCGCCGGGGGCGCTGTCGGAGGAGGTGTTCGTCAGCACCTGCGAACGCTGCGGCAAGTGCGTGGCGGCCTGTCCCGCGCATGCCATTGAACTCGACCCCAACGGCCTGCTGGCCGATGGGGCGCCGTATATCGAAGCCCGCAAACAGCCCTGCGTAATCTGTACCACGCTGGCCTGTATGCCCGCCTGCCCCAGCGGCGCCCTGCAACTAAAACCCGCTACCGCGCTGGGCATGGGCACCGCCCAGGTTAATTTCGCCCTCTGCCGCCGCAACACCGGCGAAGATTGCACCCTCTGCGTTCGGGCGTGCCCACTGGGCGACACCGCTATCGCCATCTCCACCATCACTGGCCGGGTCGTGGTAAAACTCGCTGGCTGCGTAGGTTGCGGCCTCTGCGAAAACCGTTGCCCCACCGACCCCCCGGCGATTGTGATTCACCCGCCACGCCAATTTGATCTGGCCGAACCGGTCTGAGCGCCATTTCCCCCACCCCATATTTTTCTGGAACCAAATACTACCCATCCCCCCTTAATCAGTGGTATGGTTACACACAACTTGTGGTATCTGGAGTAGCTGTTCCGCATGGACGCCACCGAGGCACGTTCGGACTTGGAACTGATCGCCGCGCTGAATCGGGGCGATACGGCGGCCTATGCGCCGCTCTATTACCGGTATCGCGCCTGGGTGCATCGGCTGGCGTGGCGGTTTACCCAGCACGAGGCCGATGCCCAGGATGTCCTGCAGGAAACCTTTCTCTATCTGGCCCGCAAGTTCCCCGGTTTTACCCTGACCGCCAGTATGACCACGTTTCTGTATCCCGTGGTGAAAAATACCGCCATTGCCGTGCGGAAACGCAAACGCCGGGAGCCGACCATGGCCCCCGAGGCGCTGCCCGAATCTGCCGACCAGAGCGCAGCGGACGCTGGTCCGGAAGATTTACAGGTCGTGCTGGCCGGGCTCAATAGCGAATGCCGCGAAGTCGTCCTGATGCGGTTTGTGGATGGCATGGCGCTGGAAGAGATCGCCACGGCCCTGCAAATCCCCCTCGGCACGGTGAAAAGTCGCCTGCATCGCGCCTTGGCGGAGTTACGGGCCGATGCCCGGGTGCAAGAATATTTCGCGCCGGTGTGAACCTTTTCCCCCCGTTGCGCACTGGAGGTGTTGTATGACCCATGATTCACCCCAACTTCCTGAGGCTCTGCTGACCCGCCTGCGG
>JBAXGE010000123.1:0-6865 GCA_037139555.1 Phycisphaerae bacterium | reverse complement strand
CGGGTGGTCGTGGCACTGCTGTAGAGCGTGGCTTCCGGCGGTGCCTGAGCGGGTAAGAGCAAGGTTTGCAGTAACGGGGCCGGGGCCCAAAGTTTGGGGCTGGTGCGGTACGTATCCCAATAGGCTTCATCGGCGGGGGTAATGCGCTGGGCATCCAGCGGGAAGGGCACATCCCAATCCGTGATGTTGGTGACATCCGTCAGGCCGGGCAACGCGGGGGCATAGTCGCGATCGGGGCGCCATTCTGCGGCGGTGAGGATGCGTTCCACCGGCAGCGTGTGGGTGCTGGCGATAAATTGTCCCGTCGCATCGGGCCGCAGCAAGGTCACAGTGAGAGGTTGTCCGACTTGGGCGTGCAGCGCCTCTGCCGTCCAAGGCGTCAACCACCAGCCCTTCGCCTCCGAATGACTGCCGATGGTCGCATACGAAATCTCCGCGCCAGTGCCGGTGGCCACCCGGTCCGCGACATACAGTACACGTGGGGTTAGAACAAAATCACCATAGGGAAGTTTCGGCAGGGCAAAATCGCGTCCCATCAGCAACGTGTCGCCATGCTCAGGGCGCGTCCGTAATTGCAGGCCAAAAGTCGCCAGATTAACCCCGGTGGCGTCCCATGTGGGCGGCTGGATGGCGGCCAGCATATTGATCCGTGTGGCATCCCAACCCGCATTGACCAGTGTAGCCCGATTGATCACCACCAACAGCCCACCACCCTGCGGTCCCAGATCGCACTGCGCTGGCAGCGTGGTATATTCCATCGCCTGCACCCGGATCGTAAGTAAACGTTTTTGATCGCGGCGAGTGGCCATGAGCAAATGCTGGGGGAGTTGGTCGGGCCGCGTGATGGTCAGCAGAATTTCCTGACCCGTCTTGAGGCCCAACCGCTGGAGCAGAATCGGATGCACCCAGGCCTGATGCTCCGGCGGTGCTGGCAGTGTGACTTTGGCCAGTGTGGCATCACCCGCGAGAATCTGTACCGGCACGGAAATATCACTGGTGGCGGTTTCCGCAGCGCCCGGCAACCAGACCAGCGGGGCGACGGTATCCGCCGGATACGCATGTGTGATACTGGCGTCGAGATAATCTGGCGTGATGGTGTACCAACCCAGATCCAACGTATTCCGTCGCGCCTGCTCCCTAAGCATGGTGTTGAACTGGTGCCCGAGTTGCAGTGCCCCAACAATTGTCAGTGTGATCAGTGCCAGCACCGCCGCACTGGCGAGTAGCAAACGGAGCGGTGGTGTTAAAGCGCGCAGAACAAGGGCGGTTCCGGCCATCGCATGCTCCTAGGTCTGTCGCGTCAGGTGGCCATCCGCCAAATGATAGCGTTGCTGCATCAGGGCGGCCAGATCGGGATTATGCGTGACGACCAATACAATCAGTCCGCGGCGCTGGGCGATTTCAATGATTGTGCCGGCGACTTGCCGGGCGGTGGCCGCGTCCAAACTGCCGGTGGGTTCATCGCACAGCAACATACGCGGCTGGTTGATCAAGGCCCGGGCCAGCGCGACGCGCTGGCACTGCCCGCCGGAGAGTTGGTGCGGATAGGCAAAGGCCATGCGTTGATCAATCCCCAACTCCGCCAACAATGCCAGCGCCACCGCGTGCGGTTGGGGCATATTCACCGCCACCGTGGCCAGCAGCACATTATCCAGTGCCGTTAGATGTCCCAGTAAATGATGTTCCTGAAACAACAGCCCGATGGTCCGCGCGCGATAGGCATCCATTTGGGCTGCGGTGTAGCTGGCTAATGCTGTCCCCTCAAACCTAATCTCACCCGCCGTGGGCGTATCCAGTCCCGCAATCAGATTCAGTAGTGTGCTCTTGCCCGAACCCGAGGCGCCCATCAACGCATACGTGCCGGGTCCCCATGCTGCGTCCAGTCCATCCAATACCGCCAGTGCGCCTTGCGGCGTGGGGTAACTCTTACTGACCGCGTGCAAGGTAAGCATGAGGTTCCTTGCGGACTTATTTCAGATCGTAGACGGCCAGTTCCACCGGGCTGCGCAGGATCAGCCGACCTTCGCTGAGTACCGGGGCCGTCCAGAAGTTGTTCTTACCGCCGACGGGTTTTTCCATCCGGCCCAGTTCTTTGGCGACCGTGCCGTCCAGTGCAAATTGCACCAAAGCGCCCTTCTTGGCGTCCATTACAATCAGCGTGCCATCGGCCGCCAGCAGGCCACCCCATTGAAAACCCTTGACCGTCCAAACGGGCTTGCCGGTCTTGATATCCAGACAAGCGAGGGTGTCCTGATCGCCAGTGCTGTACACGAAGCCATCATGGTAGATCGGGGTGCTGAAACGCGATTTTGCCGCATTGGTGAACCACAACTGCTGGGCTTTGTTATCGGTGATCTTGTATAACCCGGTGCCCATGTTGTAACCGCTGGACACCAAAATTTGGTCGTCGATCACAATCGGCACACAGGCGTTGACGCCGAAATTGGTTTTCCATTCAAAGCTCCAGAGCTTGGCTCCGGTCTTATGGTCCAGTCCCCAACATTCGGCATCCGTCATAACCACATATTGATCCACGCCGCCAATTTTAGCTTTGACCGGGGCGGCATATCCCGCCGAACCATTGGACGCTGGACCTTGCCAGATCACCGTGCCATCCTTACGGTTCAGCACCACCAGCGAAGTCTTGCCCCCGGGCTGAATCAGCAGGCGGTCTTCATCCACCACCGGTGAGGCGGAAAATTCCCATTTTGGCGGATTACCACCGAAGTTTGTCACCAAATGTTTTTCCCACACGCCCTTGCCGGTATTGGCATCAAGGCAGGCGATTTCGCCCATTTTACCGGCGATATACAGCATCCCCTCGGCATAACAGGGACTCGGGCGGGTGAAACCGTAGTTGTCTTTGCTGCCCTTGGAGACGAAAGCGAATTCCCACGCCTGCTTGCCGGTTTCCAAATCCAAGGCCCGGACCACATCTTGACCGCCACCGCCGCCGGTGTGGTCCATAATGAATACTTTTTTGTCGGCCACGATCGGCCCACCATAGCCATTATCCGACAACGGCAGCGTCCACAGCTTCTTGGGCGCCTTATTATTCCAGTCTTTGTTGATTCCCACATCGTCGGCAAAGCCAGTGCCTTGCGGGCCCAAATAGCGCGGCCAAGCGGCGTAAACCGGGGCCAAAGAGACCACCGCCAGAGCAGTTAATACGGCCAATCCCATCTGTCGCATGGTTGAACCTTTCATAAAATGTAGCCTGATGATACCAAAAAACTTGGAAATAACAAAATAAGACATTAAAATCCGGTATTATGTTACGGATGCCCACGCGCCAATTACGCTTCGCGCCGTACGGGTTACCACTGGTGGTCGGTTTGGCTTGTGCTTTGGCCATGGTGGCACTGGTATGGCAATCTTCCCGACCTGCGCCCGCCCTGCGGGTGCCGGGCTTGGATGGAGGTGTTGCCGATGGCGCGGGGAAAAAGCCGTTGGATATTTCCGGCACCTTACAGACTTTCGCCAGCGCGGACCCCGCCGTCACACCAGTGTGGCCCGGCTTCCGGGGGGCGTTACGCGACGGGGTACACACCGAAGCACTATCCTACCATTGGCCCGCCGTCGGTCCCAAGGTCCGCTGGCGGGTGCAGATGCTCGGGCCGGGCTATGCCGGGCCGGTTGTGGCGCAGGGACGCGTGCTGCTGCTGGATTACGATCCCAAGTGGCAGAATACCGGCGGTGATGTCCTGCGCTGCTGGAACATCCACGATGGCCAGGAACTCTGGCGGCGGGGTTACACCCTCAAAACCAAAAGCAATCACGGCGTATCACGCACCGTGCCGATGGTGGTGGGGGATGTGGTCATCACGCTGGGCCCGAAATTACATCTGATGGCGGTGGATATAAAGTCTGGGGCTTATTTGTGGGGCTTGGATTTATGCGCCCAATATCAGGCGCGCGTGCCGGAGTGGTATGCGGGCCAATGCTTGCTGGCGGATGATGGCAAATTACTCGTCGCCGTTGGGGGCAAGGTCCTCATGCTGGCCTTGGATCCGCAAACCGGCAAGGTGCTCTGGCAGTTGGATGCCCCGGCGGAATTGACCGGCTGGGAACAGACCCATGCCAGTTTGACCCCACTGACCCTCGCGGGCCAACGCATGTACGTGGCCTGTTACACCGGCGGTGTGGCGGGAATCAGTAACGACGGCACGCTGCTGTGGACCTATCCCGGCTGGCGGATTCCCCAAGCCGTGGTGGCCTCGCCCGTGGTGGTGGGTGAAGATCATCTGCTACTCGCCGGCGGCTATGGCGCGGGGGCTCAGGTCATCAAAGTTGCTCTGGTCGAAGACCACTGGCAGGTACAGCGGGTGCATACCTTCACCGCCAATGAATTCGGCGCCGAGCAACATACCCCCATCGCCCACGATGGGCATGTCTACGGCGTGGTGCCCGGCGGTGAGATGGTCTGTCTGGACCCCCTGACGGCCA
The DNA here is from genome assembly GCA_037139555.1 of Phycisphaerae bacterium. Taxonomy (GTDB): domain Bacteria; phylum Planctomycetota; class Phycisphaerae; order WQYP01; family WQYP01; genus JBAXGE01. The sequence goes on along the minus strand of JBAXGE010000123.1, from coordinate 2,419 downwards.
CCCGCAAGTGGAGCAGCGGCGCGGTACGCTTTGGCCTGGGGCCATATTTTCTGGCCGGTGATAGCCTTTGGGCATTGGATGATCGTGGCCGTTTGACCGTCATGGCCGCCAGGCCTGATAGTTTCAGTGTGCGGGCTCAAGCACGCTTGCTGCAGGGCCATGAAAGCTGGGCACCAATGGCTGTCAGTGGCCGGGGCCTGATCGTGCGCGATCTCGATGAGATGGTCTGTTACGATTTACCGGAGGGGCCGTGATATGGAAAATAACAAAAAGCTGTATATCCTCGCGGGCGTGGCCGTCGTGGCGGTGGGCACGGGGGTGCTGCTGAAACAGAACGCCCAGAATACCGAGCCTACCCCCAAGCAGATTCCCGATACCCGCATTGATCCCAAGTGGCGGACGTTTGTCCTGCTGGAGAAATTACCCGCCACCACTGCGCTAATATCCGCGAATCAGGCGGCCACTACCGATACCTTTACCTATGACGCACCGGGACGTTGTTTTATCCAGCGCGACGCCACCGGACAGATTCGCAATCATCTCGGCGGGCCGGATGTGAATACCAAGGCTGAGGGGCTGGTGGTGTATCGTGCCCCAGCCCAGGTGCGGGTCAGCAAAGCCGGCGAAATCTGGCTGACCAATCCCGGCCAACACGAATTACAGGCGTACAGTGCGGATGGCAAATTGCTCCGGCGCTGGGGCCAGCCCGGCATCGCCACCGAACAATTTCCCGGCTGCTGCAATCCCGTATTATTGGACTTCACCCCCGAAGGGCATATCGTGGTGGCCCAAAAAGCTATTGCGATGATCAAAATTTACAGTATGACGGGTGAATTATTGGAAGTTGTCGCCGGACCGGAAGATTTTACCGATCCCCGCGTTGGACCAGAAGCGTTGTCCGTGGATGCCCAGGGGCGGGTGTATGCCCTGGATCACGGTGTGGTCAAAGTTTTTGGACGAAAGGTGTAATATGGCAGACGAACCCACGCCCACCTCGCGCCGCGAATTTATGCACTGGATTCTGCGCGGCGCCGCGCTGGTGACCATCGCTGGCGGGGCCGGCTATCTGGCGACCCGCACCGCGCGCCTGCAAGGCGCCCAGGTCTGGCAGATTGCCCCGCGCCGCTGCATCCGCTGTGGCCGCTGCGCCTCGGCCTGTGTCAAAACCCCCTCGGCGGTGAAGTGTGTGCACGCCTTTTCGGCCTGCGGTTATTGCAATATTTGTTCCGGGTATTTCACCCCCAAGCCCGAACAGTTTAACACCGGCGCGGAAAATCAACTGTGCCCGGTGAATGCGATTGTACGCAAGAGTGTCGAAGACCCGTATTACGCCTACACCATTGACTGGGACCGCTGCATCGGCTGCGGCCGCTGCGTCCAAGGCTGTCAGGATTACGGCAATGGCTCGTTGTATCTGCAGATCAGTCATGCGGAATGTCAGCAGTGCAACCAATGTGCCATCGCCACCCAATGCCCCGCCGGGGCCATCAGCCGCAAAGATGCGGATAAAGCCTACAACCAGCTTACCGGAGCCCGTGGCGACTGATGCGCAAGCTCTTGGCCATCCTCGTCTTGTTCGCCACGGTGTTACCGCTCTGGGCGGAGGCGCGCTTCCCGCCGCCGGAGTTTTCCACCGGCTATACCATCCCGGCCACGGATTTACCCGCCGGGGCGCGGCTTAGCTGGTCAGGCATGGTGGTGCTGGATGTGGCCATGCTGGTGGCGTTTATGGTGGTAGCGACCTGGCTGGTTCATACCCGCCGGCAACGCACCGGCCTGGCGTGGCTAAGTCTGGCATCGGTGCTCTATTTCGGTTTCTATCGCGGTGGCTGCGTCTGTGCCATTGGGGGCCTGCAAAACGTGGCCTTGGCGCTGGGGTCGGCGGAATATTCCCTCCCGTGGGCGGTGGGGGTGTACGTGGCCTTGCCGTTGGTGTGGACGCTTTTTTATGGCCGCGTGTTTTGTGCGGGCGTGTGTCCACTGGGGGCCTTACAGGATTTGGTTCTGCTCAAACCGCTGAATGTCCCGGTTGCAGTGGACCGGGTTTTGCGGTTGTTGCCGTGGGTGTATTTGGGCTTGGCCTTGATTCTCGCCTACACTGGCACGCGCTGGCTGATTTGTGAATACGATCCGTTCGTGGTGGTGTTCCGCCGTTACGCGGGGGTGGGGATGCTGCTGGTGGCGGGGGGCTTTGTGCTGCTGAGCATGTGGGTGGGCCGGCCCTATTGCCGGTGGCTGTGCCCGTACGGGGCGCTGCTGAGCGCCTTTGGACCGTTGGCCCGCAAGCCGGTGACCGTGACCCCGACCACCTGCATCCAATGTCGGCTGTGTGAAAAAAGTTGTCCATTTGGGGCGATTAAATTACCCGCAGAGAAAGCGCTGCACCCCACCGGCTCCTCCCGGCGGGTCTGGTGGTTGC
>JBAXGE010000122.1:0-6999 GCA_037139555.1 Phycisphaerae bacterium | reverse complement strand
GCAGATGGGAGAAACCGGCAAATTCGCTGCTGCCGGGTTTCAGGGCGACGGCACGGAACTCGGGCTTTTCAAGAATGAATTCGGACAGCCGCAGGGGTTTCCCCGAAGCGGGGATCTCGGCCAGTGTCAGACGGGCGGTTTTGACCGCGAAAATCCGGACTTTCTTGCCCGGATTTATGGGGTCGGGTACCGTCAGGGCCAGGTCGGTCAGAATCACCGTACTGGGGTACTGATAATCCAAATCGGCGAATTCCAATTCGGGATTTAAGTAGTCCTTGGCAATAGCTTTAAGTTCACTGGCGATCCATTGCTCCACGAGGCTGGAGCCTTTTTGGCCGGAGATGTAAAACAACACGCCCAGGGTCACGACCAGAAGGACTACGGCCAGTACCAGCCATTTTGCCATGCGTTTGAACATAGGTCACCTAAGAAAAAACCACGGAGCAGGATAAATATTTCCCTGCTTGGTATTATAGCCACATTCCTAGCAGGAGATTATTTCCATGTGGCATAAAACCGTACTTACAACGCTGGCCGTATTAAGTTTGGCTGGGCAATTATCCGCCCAAGCGACTCAACCCTCGGCCAACCCCATGGCCGATACCGTCAAACTGTTGGGCGCGGAGGATTACCAGACCCGCGAAGTGGCGCTGCAGCAATTGCAGAAAATGATCGCGGAACAAACCCGTCTATCGCTGCAAACCGAGGCGCTGCTGCAGGAGATGCAGAAGCCGGTTACCAAACAGATGAAGACGCTCATGGGCGCCCAGGGCGAAGAGGCTACCTCGCGTTGTAATATGCTGATCCAGACGCAGGTGGCGCTGGGGCTGTTGGCCGAAGCCTGCCGGGACGAGCCGTTGGCCAAACGCCAGAAAATTGTGGACTGGGCCTGTGACAGCAAACGTATCGGCATGATCAGTCAGCTCTTTGGCGCCAAACGGCAAACCATGCTGCAGGCCATCAAAGACCTGGCGGCGGATGAAGGCGAAGTCCGCGATTGGCTGATGGCCTACATGATCCGTCAGCCCAATGATATCGAATGCCTACCCGCGATTGCGGCGTTATGGGAGACCAAAAAACCGGCCAATGTGATCGTTGATGCACTGCTGGATCGGGCTTTACTATCGGCCCACCGGCTGCGCACCATCGGCGCAATCCAGACCGTAATCGGACCAGCCGACGAGCAGGTTATGGCCGGAGAAAATACCGTTAAGATTGAGATGCCCGGTCTGGCCGAACCGGTCGAATACTATGACAACGTCAATGATGCCGGTTTCAATGCCCATGCGGCAGCCCTGCTGATGCGTCTGGACAGCCCATTGGTCAAACAGCGATTGCAGGAAATTTTAGCCCCCAAGTATCTGCAATCCGGGGTACAGGGTCTGAACGACAGTACGCAAGGGTGGTTCTATAAATTGCTGGTCCAATACAAAATAACGGAAGCCGCTCCCTTGCTGGTACCGATAGCCTGTAATGCGGAAATGAATTACGCCGTGACGGAAGGCGATGGGCGTTATCTGACCCCACGGCTGGATGCACTGGCCACACTGGTGCAACTGTTGGATAAGAATCCGGAGGATTATGGTCTGAGCAAACATGGGGATGACCGCAGTGGCCGGGCGGACATGGAAACCTGGATGGCGGAGAGTAAGGCCGGAGAAGTGCAGTCGGTGCGCAAGTTCTGGACTTATCTGAAGGAAAACGCCAAAGCCCTCAAACTGCCCGCCCCGCGCGGGAAGATGCCTGAAGAAGTCAAAGACGAAGGCGAAAAAGCAGAAGACCCCAACAAGCCGGAACAGATGCCGATCCCAATGCGCGGCGCGGCTGTACCGGTACCAGGTGCGGGCGTACCGGTACCACCGGTCCAGCCCCGAATGGAAGCTAAGCCTTGATGATCTTGTCGCGTCCGGTTTTAACTGCCGCACAGGCATTGCGCGTGTCCACCACCAGCTTGGACGCCTTGACGATCAACTCGTAGTCATAGGCACTATGGTTGGTGGCGATGATCACCGCATCGGCTTGCGCCAAAGTTCGGGCAGTGACGGGCGTGCTGCGGAGCTTGAGGTCATAACGCCGCATCTTGGGCGTTTGCGGGATGTGCGGATCGTTATAACAAACCTTGGCCCCGGCCTGCTGCAGGAGCGCGATAATCTCCAAGGCGGGGCTTTCGCGCGGGTCGTCAATATCGGGTTTATAAGCCAGTCCCAAAACCATAATTTTGGCCCCGCGCAGCGCCTGACCGGTGCGGTTGAGCGCGTCGGCCAGCCGGGCCAGAACGTAATGCGGCATGCCGACATTCACCTCGCCGGCCAGTTCGATGAACCGCGTGGTCATGCCATATTCGCGGGCTTTCCAGGACAGATAGAACGGGTCAATGGGAATGCAATGCCCCCCCAGGCCGGGGCCGGGGTAAAAGGGCATGAAACCAAAAGGCTTGGTGCGGGCGGCGGCGATAACTTCCCAGATATCAATACCCATGCGGTCAAAGAGCATTTTCAGCTCATTAACCAGCGCGATATTCACACTGCGGAAGGTGTTTTCCAGAATCTTGCTGGCTTCGGCAATTTCGCAATTTTTCACCGGGACAACCTGTTTCACCGCCAGCGCATAGACGGCGGCGGCGACTTTGGTTGCTGTGGGGGTTAAGCCGCCGACCACTTTGGGGATCGTGGCGGTGGTATGGTCACGCCGGCCGGGATCTTCGCGTTCGGGGGAAAAGGCCAGCAGGAAATCCCGGCCATGTTTCCGGCCCCCAGCGGTCAGGATGGGCAGGACAATTTCGCGGGTGGTGCCGGGATAGGTGGTGGATTCCAGCACGACCAACTGGCCCTTGCGGCCATGACGGGCGATCATTCGGGCGGTATTTTCGATATAGCTTAAATCCGGTTCGCGCTGGGGGGTCAGGGGCGTGGGGACGCAGATAATAAGTACATCGGGTTCGGCCAGCCGGGCAAAGTCGGCGGTGGCCGCGAAGGTCTTGGCTTTGACCAGTTGGCGGAGTTCTTTAGTGGTTACAGCGCCGATATAGCTGGTGCCTTTGGCCAGTTGGGCTATTTTGCGGGGGTCCACATCGAAACCCAGTACCGAAACCCCCTGCCGGGCAAAGGTGGCCGCGAGGGGGAGGCCGACGTAGCCCAGGCCAATAACCCCGATCCGGGCCTGCCGGGAATGGACCAATTGGGCGAGTTTTTGCATGTGCATAAAAAATCTCCGTTCCACCACGTTACGCGAGCGCGGGCAGATAAACAAGTGGCCCGTGGGGTGATACAATGGGATTATGACGCCACCGGAAAACCAACGTCAGTCCATCGCGCTCCTGCCCCCGGGGCTGGTGAATAAAATCGCCGCCGGGGAAGTGGTGGAACGCCCCGCCTCGGTGGTCAAGGAATTGCTGGAAAACAGTCTGGACGCCGGGGCCACAATGTTGCGGGTGGATATCGTGGATGGCGGGCGCACGCTGATCCGGATTGCCGACAATGGCGGGGGCATCCCGGCGGCAGAAATCCCCCTGGCCTTTGCCCAACATGCCACCAGCAAGATTCGCACCAGCGAGGATTTATTCGCCATCGCCACGATGGGCTTTCGCGGCGAGGCGCTGGCCTCGATTGCCAGCGTCAGCCATGTCACCATGCTGACCCGACAGGCGGAGCAGGCCAACGGCAACAGTGTGGAAGTGCGCGACAGCGTGCTGGGACCGATTACCCCGTGTGCCTGTGCGGTGGGGACGATTATTGAAGTGCGTGATCTGTTTTATTCGGTGCCCGCGCGGCGGAAGTTCATGCGCTCGGATGCGACGGAATTTTCCCATTGTCATGAAATGCTCCTGCGCGTGGCGCTGCCCAATCCCCATGTGGGCTTTGTGCTGACACACAATGGCCGGACGGTGACCGATCTGCCCCCCACCACGGACCACCGCAAGCGGGTCGCGGCGGCGCTGGGGGATGAGTTGTATGACCTGTTCCTGCCGGTAGATTTTGACGAACGCGGAGTGCGGATCACGGGCTTTGTCGGCAAGCCGGAATTGGCCCGGGCCACCAGCAAGCTGCAATATCTCTTTTTGAATAGCCGGTTTATTCGCGACCGCAGTCTGCTGCATGCGGTGAAAGAATCTTACCGGGGACTGATCGAACCCAGCGCCCAGCCGGTGGCAGTGGTTTTCATGGAGATGGCGCCGGACAGTTTTGATGTGAATGTGCATCCGCAAAAGACCGAAGTGCGGTTCCGGGAGTCCAACGGGCCGTACCGTAATGTGCTGGCTGCGGTGCGGGAAAAATTGCTGGGTACGGACCTGACACCGCATATGCGGGTGCGCGGGGAAAGTACGCCGGTGGCAACGGAACCCCAAACAACGAATGAAGTTGCCACGCCCAGCACCAAAGATATGCTGGCCGATTTCTGGCGGGCCGCGCCGGTGGAACAGCGGCCACTGGAATTTGCGTCGTTACCAGCCGCACCACCAGTACCCGCATGGCCCGAAACACCCATGCCCCAGCGGGAAGCCAGTTCGCCCGTGGTGGAGAGCCCGGCGGTACCGCCCCCCGCGCCGGATAATCATGGCATCAAGCATGTGGCTCAATTCCATAATACTTATATCGTGGCCGAGACCGAAGAGGGTATTCTGATTTTGGATCAGCATGCGTTGCACGAACGGATTATTTATCAGGAAATGTTCGCCCGCGCCACCAGCGGTAAATTGGAAAGCCAGCGTCTGCTACTGCCGGAGATTATCAGCCTGACCCCGCGGCATCAGGCCGTGCTGGAACAGGTGCAGCCGCTGCTGGAAAAACTCGGGGTGGAATATACCCAGTTGGATCAGGGAGCGATTGCCATTCAGAGCTTCCCCACGCTGATGTATCGCGCCCGGCCGCATGAATTCATCCGCGAATTACTCGACAAGCTGCTGGAAGTGGGCAGCCGGCTGACGCAGGAAGAACTGCTGCATGAAGTGCTGGATATGGCCTCATGCAAGGCCGCGATCAAAGCGGGCATGCCGCTCTCCGAAGGGGAAATGCGGGCCTTGCTCATCCGGCGCGATCAGACCGAGCGCGGCAGCAACTGCCCGCATGGTCGGCCCACCACGTTGCGTTTCACGATTGCAGACCTGGAAAAACAATTCAAGCGGCGTTGAGTGCGTGTGGGAACTGATCTAACCACTCGACGATTGGCGAGGAAGTCTGTGACCGAGCCCGCGATCACATAACGTGAATGTCCTCGAAAACAAGTGTCAATCCGCCAGATTCCACGCGAAGCCAGAATGTCGCCGTGAGGTCTGAAGCGAAGCCGCTAATGATGAAGTCATACCATACGTAGCCAATATAACCATGCTTATTCTTGCTGAACCGTTCGACGCTCTTTCGCTGAGTAATGTCCGTCGGCTTACCTTTGAGCGTCACCTTCTGTCCGGGTTTGGCATCGCCATATTGCGTGATGATTTGACGGATCAGGTCAGGCGTCCATCCCATCGCTCCATCGCACTCGATCGCGTTGAATGCGGCCTCGTATTGTTCGGCTTCCAGCAACAGCGCCCATTGATCGACCATGGCAAGAATCGTCGCGTCTGAGGCGTCTGCGGGAAGCAATGAGAACGTAGGCATAATTATTCACTCTACTTTCTGGCGTCATGGCGTGACACGGCCATACTCAACGGAAGTATTTGACCTTATCCACGAGCGCTAGGGCTAGGCTTAGTTATTTCAATCATGCCCCACGTCAAAGCCTTCGTGCTGACGAAGCCGACGATGGTTATACCATCCGGCTAGCCAGAGGAACAAGCGCGATCGCCTAAACCGTCATCATGCACTCTGGGCCGGGGGCCATTCCACTTTGGTATCGGCCAAACATTTGGCGGTGTTGGCCTGACGGAATTGGCGGTAACGGGTGCGGATGTCGGGATATTTGTTGCCCAAAATGGCGGCGGCTTTGAGGGCGGCGTTGATGGCACCGGCTTTGCCGATGGCAAAAGCCGCAACCGGCACACCGCCGGGCATTTGGACAATCGAGAGCAGGGCATCCAAGCCGTTGATCGAGCCCCCCGCCAGCGGGACGCCCATGACGGGCAGGATCGTCAAGGCCGAAATCACGCCGGGCAGTTGGGCGGCCATACCGGCGCCGGCAATAATCACTTCCAGGCCGCGGCCTTCGGCGGACTGGGCATATTGGATGACGGCATCGGGCGTGCGGTGCGCGGAGAGCACACTGATCTCAAAAGGAATCTGGAGCGAATCCAAAGTCAAACCGGCATGCTGCATGATGGCCAGATCGGAACGACTGCCCATGACAATACCCACCAACGGTTTTACCTGTGATTCTGCCACAATACGTACTCCTCTGGAGTTAATGATGCGGCCAAAACAGCACAACACTGAGGCCAACGACGAAGATTATACCGAAATAAAAACCAATTTTCAGAAATAACGCCCGCCCCCCCATCACTCCGGCGGAGACGGCTTTAAAGACCAGATTGGCCATCACGGCCACGAGAATGAGCCGCCAGCCCAAGTCGCCCAGCAAGGCGCCTTGCCGGACCATATCGGCGGTGGCCAAGGTGATGGCATCCATATCCGTCAGGCCCGAAATCATGGCCACGGGATACAGGGCCCCGGGGCCAAACCAATCGTTCCCCGCCGCCACGGCGAGTTTGATCAGGGCGTACAAAATGCCAAAAACCAGAGCAGTGCGGAGTTGGGCGGGATTGCTCTGGGCGGGCATGGTTGTCTGGCCGGTGGTTTTCTGCACGCCCAAAGCCAGACAGAGCATGAAAAACAAGAGCATCACCAAGCCCATCGGCGCGAGCATCGAAACCACAAACGTCGGGGCCATCACCCAGGCCAGAATCAATACCCGCAGGACCGAGATGGCCGAGGCCAGCATGATTACCATGACCGCGCTGCCCTGAAGACTGGCGTCGGTGCGGACCAACCGCGAAAAGCTGACCGTGGTTGCGGTGGAGGATACCAACCCACCCAACACCGCCCCAAATAACATACCTTTGCGCTCACC
>JBAXGE010000121.1:0-7016 GCA_037139555.1 Phycisphaerae bacterium | reverse complement strand
CCAACATGGCCAGCGCCACGGCGACTTCTTCGCAGGTGTGCAGCCGGCTTTCCAGGGCGCTGTTGCTCAGATCACCGGCGCGCGGCAGGGCTTGGGCCACTTCGGCAGTGTCGCTGATGTGCGTGCGCTTGTGATGCCAGGGCTGCACGGCCGCATGTACGGCAGGCAGATCGCGATCACGGTCCGCACCGGGCGTCAGCGCTGCCAGCGCGGCGGCAATCATCTCCCGCGAGGCATCCTTGGCCAGCGCCAGCGCGGCGGCGGCAATGCTCTGCGGTGTGGCATCCGGGGCACAGGCTTCCGCACAGGCCGCAGCCATCACCGCGCCCTGCTCGAGCCCAAAGCTGAAGGTTTGCGGGGAGAAAAAGGCCACCGCTTCGGCATACGCGCCGCGCGGATCACCAGCATTGACGGCCCCGATGGGCCAGGCACACATGGACGCCCCGCAGGTGAGATTATGCAACGCAGCGCCGAAAAAACGCGGGTCGCGATTGGAACTCAACAAACCGCGAATATGCCACTGTTCCGCCCCGGCCAGACGCTCCAGCGGCGCCATGTCGCACTGCCGTTCAGGCACCCAAACCTTGTGCCGGGCCAGAATCGGAGCAAAGATATTGCGATAATCCCAGGCCTCCATGTGGCCGCGCTGCTGGATATACGCCTTGATCAAAGCCTCGGTCATCAGGGTATCGTCGGTGAAGTGGCCCTCGCCCTTGCCCCAACCCCGGCCGTCTTTGCGGTCGGGACAAAAAATCCATACGCCATCCACCTGCGCGGTCGGCGGGAGAAAGCCCTGGACCGGACCGGCCAACGTCAGAATATCTTTACGGAGCAAACCTTCCAACGGCGCGCCGATGCCATCGCCAATCGCCCCGCCATAAAACGCCCCGGCTACTTTGCTGCGGATAGTGGTCATGGAAAATTCCTTGTCAAAGGTTTTGCTGGCTACGACTGAGATTGTACAAATCCACGCGGCTGGCCGCCATCGGCAAAATGTCCTCTGTAATAGACTTTTTGTCCTGAATATCTCGTAGTGTTATACTGATTTAGCTGATAGACAGTTATTGGCACAACCTTTTTACGTCTTTTTGTATTGGCCATGGCACATGATCGCACAAACCGGACCTTATAGCGTCCAGATTCTCAGCGCGGACGATGCCCCGCGTTTTTATGCCTGGCAAAAGCCCGCGCGGCAATTGCCCTGGTACCTGATGGTGTGCAGTTTGGCCGGGCGCGAACAGATCACCGTCCATGGGCAGGCCTACGACATACTTCCGGGGCAGAGTTATCTGGTCCCGCCGGGGGCTATATCGGTGGTGGGTTCGCAGCGCGGCAACCGGCCTATTTGGATTCACTTTGAGGTGCGGCATGATCTCTGGCGACAGCAGCGGATTGCCGACGCGGAACAGGGGTTGCCCTGGCCCCAACAGGCCCCACGGGCCCAGCCATGCCCGCCCGAAGTATGGGGCGTGGATTTACCGATTGTGATTCCTGCGATGTTGCAGGGGCACTTTGCCAGCGCCGAGGGACTGCCGCGCGTGGTGCGGTTGTGGAAGCAGCACACCCCGCTGGCCGTGATGGAAAGCCAGCACCTGCTGGCCGGGTTGTTATTGATGCTGGTCACCGAAGCCTGGCGGAAACAAACCCCCGCGCCGCCCGATCCGCTGACCCGCATCGCGCGGGCGGAAGCGCTGGCGCGCGAGAATCTGGGCAGCGGGTTCGGAGTGGGCCATTTTGCCGCGGCCGCGGGCTACAGCCGGTCACGTTTCAGTCTGCTGTATCAGCAGCATCGGGGCGGTACGCCGGGCGATTTTCTCCGCCAGCTCCGACTCACGCAGGCCTGCCAATTATTGGCCACCACCACGCAAGCAGTCCATGAGATTGCCCGGCTGGTAGGTTATCCCGACCCGACGGTTTTTGGCCGGGTTTTCCGGCGTCATCAGGGCTGTACGCCCAAGCAATGGCGCCAGACCCGGGGTGGTTCGCATTTAAGCCTAAAATCGGCTAAAGTGTAAATCCTAATTCACCCACGCCCGGGTGGCGGAATCGGCAGACGCTCAGGACTTAAAATCCTGTATTCCGGAAGGGATGTGCGGGTTCAAGTCCCGCCCCGGGCAGTCCGTGGACAGCTTATCCCAAAATACTCGCCAGCAGCCCTGAAATAATCCGACCCAAGCCACGTTATACCCGCGTGGGTGCATTTTTTAGGAGCCACGTTATGGTGCTGCGCAATTGGACCGTTCTGCTGTTGTTACCCCTGCTGGCCGGGCCTTTGATGGCCCAGAGCAAGAGCCGCAAAGACATTCCCCCGCCCATTGAAGTGACCGGCGAAACCCGGCGGACCGACATTTTCCCGCTGGCCAATGGCGATCGCATCGTGCAATACAACAACCCGGACCGGAAAGACAAACCCGCCGACGCGCCCGTCGCCTCGCGCATCCGCATCTTCATCCCCGGCAACGTCAAGACGATTCGCGGGATCATTTATGATCTGGGCTTTACCTATACCAGCGATAATACCGCTTTACAGGCGGTGGCCCGGGAAGAAGGCTGGGCGGTTATTGGGTGCCTGCTGAGGTACAAATTCGGGGATGTGCTGCTGGACATGGCCCTGAAGGACTTTGCCCAAAAAACCAACCACCCCGAATTGGTTGCCTGTCCGATCATCCCTGTGGGCTTCTCGCGTAATGGGAGCCGGGCCTGGGATTTGGCCGAAGAGATGCCCGCGCGAACCATCGCGCTGGGGCTGGGCGGGAACCCCGGGATTCCCACCAATTTCAAGAATCCCGATCGGGTCACGCTGGCCAAAAACCTGCCGGTCCTGACCGTGGTGGGTTCGCGCGATCCGTTTGTGGATTATGACAAAGGCGAAGCCCGGTTCTGGCACAATAACAACTATCCCCAAATCCGCGCCCAAGACGGCGTGACTTGGGGCATGATGATCGGCTGGGGTTATGGCCACGATTGGGAAGGCTCGTGGGCGGTTTTTGTGCCCTTTTTTCAGGACGTTTTTGCCTTGCGCGATACCCAGCCCCATCAGGCGGATGGTGCGGCCAAATTTGCCCCGATTCCCTTCGAAAAAGGCTGGCTGGCGGAATATGGCTGGAAGACCCCCTGGCCGGAAATTGCCCCGGTCGCCGACTTCAAGGGCGATAAAACCAAAGCAATCTGGTTGCCCTCGGCAGGCGTTGCCCATGTTTGGCGGGCCTTTGAGGTGCAAAAGCCCCAGGTCACTCTGACGGTTACCGCCGCACAAGGGCAGGTTACGCTGGAGGCCACCGTCCCGGCCGGTACCACCGAAGTGGAATTCTTTGACCGGGCGCAATCGTTGGGAACTATCAAAGCCGCGCCGTTTAGCATGAAAACGGACGCTTTGGCGAAAGGGGTGCATACCGTCTTTGCCGTAGCCACCACCCCGGAGGGCAAGACCCCCGCGCGGCCAATCACGCTGGCCGGGGGCCAGCCGTTGGACTGGGCCGCCGGTGCGGCCGCTTACAAAGTGGCCGGCGCCCCGGAAAATGTGGCCCGTTTAAGCCCGGAACTACGGAAAACGTTACAAGCCATATTAACCAATACGCCTCCCCAACCTGCGGCTGCCGAAGTAACGGCTCTGCGTACGGCCTTGGAAGGTCTGCAAAAAGACCCGTTCATCGAGCAACGCGATGCCGCCGGTAAACTGCTCAAAGCGCTGGGCACCCCCACGCCGTAACATTTTTTCGGACGCTGAGTTACGCTGCGCGGCGACCTCCAGACGGGGGGTCCGGAAAAAGCCTGATTTTTTCGGTTGTCCTCCGGGGCAAGTGTGGCTACATTGTATGGGTATTAAGAACTGCGTAACCTTGGTTAGCAGGGGTTGCCGATGTCCACACATGAACCACGCAAGGATGCCGCCGCCCTCTTTGAGGTGGTGGAGAAGTCCACCTTAAAATTACCCAAGAGCACCCCCGCGGTGGAGGTGCCCTCGTGGTGGTCGGCCAAGACCAATCCGCCCGCTGCGGCCAATGCCACCGTCGGCGAACGCCTACCCACGCAGGGGATTCATACCCCCCCGCCCATAGCCGATAAACCTGCGGCCACCCCGCCCGGCGCGGCCTCGGTGACCCGCTTTGCCCGGCCCGCGGAGCCTGTCCCCGCAGCGGCCCCGGGCGCCCCCAACACGCCTGCACCCCGGCTGCATGTCAAACCCAAAACTTACGAACGTCTGGCCCGGGGCGGGGATGAGCACTATAACCCCGCATCCAGCAGCAGCCATGCCAGCGCCATGGTCAACCGGCCGGACTTTATCAAACGGCTGATGCCCGGCGCGCCCATGTGGGCGGTGTATGTGATGGCCGGGGCGGCCGTGGTGGTCCCTATCGTGTTAATTGCGCTGGCGATGATGATTGGCAAATATGCCACCCGGCCCGCCATGACCCAGCCGATGATCCAGCCCGATTACCAGAACACCCGGAATAATAATGTGCCGCCTCCGCCGGTGGTGAACAATAACACCGTGACCAACCCGCCGGTGGTCAACAACAATACCACCGTAACGAATCCACCCGTTCAGCCCGGCAAGGTATATACGGGCGCCCAGATCCAGCGCGATCCCAATCTGAATTATCTGGTCATCGCCTCAGTGGCCACACAGGAGCAGGGTCAGACCCTCGGCGAGTTTATCGCCCAGCGCGGCGTGAGTGTGGCGGTGGAAAAATCCAACACCCGGAATTTGTACTACGTGGCGAGTGTGGACGGCTTTGCCAACAAGTCCTCCGCCGAAGCCCGCGACTTCAAACAACGCGTGGTGAATATCGGCATCGAGCACCCGGAATATCGCCGGCGCGGGCGCAATCCCTGGGGTGATGCCTACTTCACCTACTTACGACGCAGCAATTAACGCGGATGGTGATGAGCATGGCGCTGAGTTCCGGATTGCACCTTGGCCTACGCTCCATCGTACGCGCCGCCATTGTGGCCATGCTGCTGAGCGCCGGCTGCGTGCCCCCACCGACTCCGCCGGTGGCCAACTCCAAAATGCCGCCCAACGTGTTGGAAGATTTCGAGCATGTGACCAAATTAGCCTGGGCCCCGGTGAATGAATCGGTGCGCCCCATCGTGGGGCTTTTGCCCACCCAACTGGACCCCCAACAAAATGCCCTGCCGGTCATGTGTGCCCCGGAAGGCGCCCGCACCGGTAAATTCGGACTGCACCAAACCCTGACCGGCGGCGGTCGGCTGGTAATGAAACTTGATCCCCCACTGGATCTGTCCAACGCGACCGATCTGGAACTGTGGCTGAAACAAACCACCGGCAGCAACGCCACCAACAGCTACCGCGCCCGCGCCACTCTGCGCGATGCGGCGGGCCGCAGCGCGGAAAGCGAAATCATCGCCATCCGTGAAACCTGGCAACCGCTGCGAATTCATCTGGCGGAAACCGTCAGCGAGAAAAATGTCAATCTGAATCTGATCCAGGAAGTCGCACTGGAAATTGTCCCGCGCGATACCGCCCGGCCGCCGGAAATCACCATCGCCAGCGATGACTGGCAACTGCTTAAGGACCGGCACACCTATACCACCGGCACGCCCGAGCAACTGCGCGTCGAACAGCGCGGTGCGGCCCTGATCATCACGCGGCCGGATTCGTGGGCACTGGAACTCATCAACCGTTATGGCAGCGGCAAGCCGTGGTTGAAATTGACCCATCACGGCGATCCCGCCCCCATTCTGACCAGCGGCACAGGCACCGGGCTGGTCTGGCTGGATCAAGCGGGCTTTGAGGGCATTGCCCCCGCGCTGGAACAACGCTTCAACGCCAAACCCGCCACCGCCAATCAGGCGCAACTGCCCACCCAGACCTGGCCGGGGCCGATCACACTGAGTCAATGGCGTCTGCGCTGGGCCAATGCGCTGGCGGCGAGTGTGGAAGTGCAGCAGGATATCGGCGTGGCGGAAGGCAGCGGTGCCAGCCCGATGACGCTGACGTGGAATATGACTTTATGGGTGGATGGACGGGTCTATTTCGAGGTGGTGGCCAAAGCGCAAAGCGGGGAATTTCCCCCGCCGGTGACGCTGGCGATGATTCTGCCCGAATCAGCGGTACGCACCCAGACACCTCCGCCGGAATTTGCGGCCTATTATCCCGCCGGTGCGTGGGGCGGGATTTATCCCCATAGTTTTCAAGCCCATCTGCCGGTGGCGTTGGGCCTGCGCGGAATTGAACAGGAGCGCGATCCGCTGTGGCGGGCGCGGCCGGGGCAATATTACGTGACGGGCATCGGCATACCCACCCGCCTGCGCACCGGGCCGTGGCAGGGCATGCTGGTGCTGGATCAGCGCGATCCGGAAATTCTCGCCGCCTGGCAGGGCCAATGGCTGGAGGCCACGCGGCCGGTATTCACGCGCGGCAAGCTGGAACCCATGCACCCGCTGGATCTCGACGGCGACGGCATGGCCGATGACTTGGGCGCGTGGATTGTGCAACTACATCAGGGCCGGGCCAGTTTCACGCTGGACCCGCAACAGCGTCAGATCGCCAATCCGCTGTTTCTGGTTACAGGCGTAACGCCGGGGCAAGGGGTGTTTGTGAATGTGGATGGTTTTCAAACCCGCAGCAATATTACTCTGGCCGAAGGCGGTGTATTGGTGCAGGTACCGCTGCGACTGAAACGTGCGGTGCATGTGGAAATCAGCACGACGGAGAAATAGAACTCCATCTGAAAATAGCAGAGACCGCTACGGTTCCAACATCGGCCGGGCACTGTCTTCCTGACGCTGCGCCATGAAATCTTTGACCAATGCTTTGCGTACCCACACGCGCGTGCGCCAGTTGGTGAAGAAGTAATACCGCCATTCGTAATGCCAGCGGTACTGTTGCTCTTCCATCAGCACCCAATCGGGGCCCAGGATTTTCTGAATTTCCCCGTTGGCCATGGTGCCACGTTCTTTTTCGCTCTGCGGTTTGCCGACCGTGCGCCGCTCGTTTTCTCCCATGTCATCGGTCATGATCAGCACGCGACCGTCGGTCCAATCTTTGG
>JBAXGE010000120.1:0-7019 GCA_037139555.1 Phycisphaerae bacterium | reverse complement strand
GAATATTACGGTGCGGCATCTGTTGACGCATACGGCGGGGCTGCGGCTGGTGGATACGGGCTGGCCGGAGACGACGTGGCCGGAGCTTATCGCGCGGCTGTGCGGGGCGCGGTTGGAGCCGAACTGGGTGCCGGGGGAGAAGGCGGGGTATCACGCGTTTTCGACGTGGTATCTGCTGGGGGAATTGATCCGCGTGATTGACGGGCGCGACGTGGCGGAATTTGTGCGCGCGGAAGTGTTTGCGCCGCTGGGGATGCGCGATTGTTATCTGGCACTGCCAGCGGAGGCGCAGGCGGAGCTGGGGAAGCGGCTGGTGGTGATGCACAACAGTTTCAAGGGTCCGCCGGAGCCGATGGCGACAGAGGTGCCGGCGGTACTGGCGCAGTGTCGGCCGGGGGGCAGCGGGCGCGGGCCGATGCGGGAATTGGCGAAGTTTTATCGGGCGTTGGTGATGGAGGGGGCGGGGATTTGGACGCCACCGGTGGTGGCAGCGCTGACGGCGCGGCACCGGGTGGGGTTGTATGACCACTCGTTCAAGAAGCCGATGGACTGGGGGTTGGGGGTGATGTTGAACAGCAATTATTTGAACGAGGGCGAGCATCCGTATGGGTTTGGGCCTGGGGTGTCGCTGCGGACGTTCGGGCATGGGGGGTATCAGTCGGTGGGAAGTTTTGCGGACCCGGTGACGGGGCTGGTGGTGTGTTATGTGTTTGTGGGCATGCCGGGGGAGCGGAGGCATGAGGCGCGGCGGGTGGCGTTTTTGCGCGCGCTAAGGGAGGATGTTGGGGGGGTATGAGTTAAGAGTTAAGAGTTGAGCGATTAGGGGTGAGGATGGCGGGGGGGATTATTCGCGGTAGTCCATGGCTTGGTAGCCGTGTAGTTTGACCAGTTCGTCGCGTTGGGCGGTTTTCAGGTCTTCGCGGGCCATTTCGGCGACGAGTTCGGCGAAGGTGGTGGTGGGGGACCAGCCGAGTTTGGCTTTGGCTTTGCTGGGGTCGCCCAGGAGGGTTTCAACTTCGGTGGGACGGAAGTAGCGTGGGTCTACGGAGATGATGCAGCGGTTCTGGCTGTCATAGCCTTTTTCATCCATGTCGGCGCCGCTCCAGCGGATGGCCAGGCCGATTTCAGCGGCGACGGCGTTGACAAAGTCGCGCACGCTGTATTGCCGGCCGGTGGCGATGACAAAGTCTTCGGGGTGATCCTGTTGCAGCATGAGCCACTGCATCTGGACGTAATCGCGGGCGTGGCCCCAGTCGCGGAGGGCGTTGAGATTGCCCAGATAGAGGCAGTCCTGGAGGCCCAGTTTGATGCGGGCGAGGGCGCGGGTGATTTTGCGCGTGACAAAGGTTTCGCCGCGGACGGGGCTTTCGTGGTTGAAGAGAATGCCGTTGCAGGCATACATGCCGTAGGCTTCGCGGTAGTTGATGGTGATCCAGTAGGCGTAGAGTTTGGCCACGGCGTAGGGGCTGCGCGGATAGAAAGGGGTGGTTTCGGACTGGGGGGTTTGCTGAACCAGGCCGTACAGTTCGCTGGTGCTGGCCTGATAGAAGCGGGTTTTCTTTTCGAGGCCGAGAATGCGGATGGCTTCGAGCAGGCGCAGGGCCCCCAGTGCGTCGGAGTTGGCGGTGTATTCGGGTTCCTCAAAGCTGACGGCCACGTGGCTTTGGGCGGCGAGATTATAGATTTCGTCGGGCTGGACCTGTTGGATGATGCGGATGAGGTTGGTGGAGTCGGTCAGGTCGCCGTGGTGGAGAAAGAAGGGAACATCTTTCTCGTGGGGGTCGCGGTAGAGGTGGTCAATGCGGTCGGTGTTGAACAGGCTGCTGCGGCGTTTGATGCCGTGGACGATGTAACCTTTTTCCAGCAGCAGGGCGGCGAGGTAAGAACCATCCTGGCCGGTGACGCCGGTGATGAGTGCGACTTTGGACATGGTAAGCTCCGATAAACAGCGGGAATAAAAGCGCTCAGGTCGGCGCGGCACAATAGTCGGCATAGGTTTGGATCAGGCCGGCGCGCAGGGACGTTTGGGCGGACCAGCCCAGTTGTTGCAGGCGCGAAACATCCAGCAGTTTGCGGGGGGTGCCGTCGGGTTTTGTGGTGTCGAATACGATTTGACTGGTGCAGCCGACCACGTCGAGGACCAGTTCGGCGAGTTGGCGGATGGTCAGATCGGTGCCGGTACCGATATTATAGAGGCCATCGGTGATGCCCTGTTCCATGAGGAAGACACAGGCATCGGCCAGATCGTCCACGAAGAGGAATTCGCGTTGGGGTGTGCCGGTGCCCCAGACGACAATATCGCGGGCGCCGGCAAGTTTGGCTTCGTGGGCTTTGCGGATCAGGGCGGGGAGGACATGGCTATTGGCCAGATCATAATTATCGTTGGGTCCGTAAAGATTGGTGGGCATGACACTTACGTAGCGGGTGTGGTATTGGTGGTTACAGGCTGCGCAGAGTTTGATGCCGGCGATTTTGGCGATGGCGTAGGGTTCGTTGGTGGCCTCCAGCGGGCCGGTAAGGAGGTATTCCTCGCGGATGGGCTGGGGGCAATTGCGTGGGTAAATGCAACTGGACCCCAGGAAGCACAGGTGGTTGATGCCCGCGGTGCGGGCGCCGTGGATCAGGTTGGATTGGATGGTGAGGTTTTCGTAGAGGAAGTCGGCGCGGTAGGTGTTGTTGGCCTGAATGCCGCCGACTTTGGCGGCGGCGAGGAAAATGTAGTCGGGTTGGTGGGTGTGGAGGAAGTCGAAAACGGCGTATTGGTCGAGTAAATCGAGTTCCGCGCGGGTGCGCAGGAGCAGATTATCGTAGCCGCCCCGAGTCAAACGGCGGACCAAGGCCGAGCCCACCATGCCGCGGTGGCCGGCCACATAGATTTTCGCGGTTTTGGGCATAACACAGGCTCCCTGTTGAGATATGGTATACATTTAGTACGACAATGTCTTTTCGTGGTTAAGTATTTGTGTGTGGATGGTTATTGGTGGGAATGCGGGGGAGGGTAATAAGTTGGGGGTGGGGTGTTGAATGCTTGCCGATTATGGGGAAAGACGGCAGAATGGTGGTTTATTGGCCCGAGTGGGCTGGTTTGGTGCAGTCTTTTTTTAATCATTGCAGGAGTCCGGATCATGGCGAACAGTGCGGTATCAACCGAATCGTTGGGTGGCGAACAGAAGATCGAATACAAGGGCAAGAAATTGCGCGTGGCCATGGTGGGCTGCGGCGGGATTTCGGAAACCCACTTGAAAGCCTATGCCGGTATGCCGGAAGTGGAAATTGTCGCGGGCGTGGATATCAAGCCCGAACGGCTGGCGGTGATGCAGGAAAAGTACGGCATCAAGAAGCTGTACAAAGACTGGAAGGTGATGCTGAAGGAAGTGAAGCCCGACGCGGTGGATGTGTGTACGCCCAACGGGGTGCATGCGCCGGCGGCGATTGATGCGTCGAACGCGGGTTGTCACGTGATCACCGAGAAGCCGATGGCGATGACCCCGGCGGAATGCACCAAGATGATTGCGGCGGCCAAGAAGGCCGGCAAGGTTTTGGTGATCGGGTTCCAGTATCGTTATCACCCCGTGACCCAGATGATCAAGCGCTTCCGGGAAGAAGGCCTGTTCGGCAATATTATGTTTGTGAAGTGTCAGGCGCTGCGGCGGCGGGGCATCCCGAATTGGGGCGTGTTTGGCCAGAAGGAATTGCAGGGCGGCGGGCCGATGATTGATATCGGCGTGCACGTGATCGAAATGGCGCACTATGCCATGGGCCGGCCGCGTCCGGTGGCCGCGACGGGCAACGTGTGGACCTACATGGGCAACAAGAAGAGCGACGTGGTCAGCAACTGGCCGAACTGGGATTACAAGACCTACACGGTTGAGGATCTGGCCGTGGGGCATATCCGGTTCGAGAACGGCGCGATTCTGCAGATCGAAGCGAGCTTCTGCGGCCACATCGAAAAGGATCTCTGGAATTTCAACATGATGGGCGACAAGGGCGGATGCAATTGGGATCCGGCGGCCGTATTCACCGACAAGGCGGGCACGATGGTCAACATGACGCCGTCGTGGTTGCCGCGGGGTGATTTCGGCGTGATGTTTGCCAACAAGCTGCAGAACTTTGTGGATGGCTGCCTGAAGGGCACCGCGCTGGAAGCCCCGGGCGAAGACGGGCTGGCGGTGCAGAAGATTCTGGACGGCGTGTACCGCGCTGCGGCGGCCGGCAAGGAAGTCAAGATTGACTGAGTAAGTTGATGATTGAAAAAATGAACCCCCGGCAGGGCCAAGGCGCTGCCGGGGGTTTTTGTTTTTGGAAAAATGCGAATTGAAGACGGGGGGAGGCTCACGCAACGGCGCGACGACGCAACGAAAAATGCGCGTGGGGTATAAAAAAACACGGGCCGTGGGGGCCCGTGTTTGTGTGGTTGGGTTGGAGGGGGCGGTTATTTTTTGCGGGCGTTGGCGACGGCGGCGATGAAGGCCTGGGCTTTGGCGGTGATGGCGGCCCAGTCGTTATTGGCGAGGGCGTCTTTGCTGACGAGGCTGGAGCCGGCACCGACGGCGACCGCGCCGGCCTTGATGAATTCGGGGGCGGTTTTTTCATCCACGCCGCCGGTGGGGGTCAGTTTGAGGAAGGGCATGGGGGCGAGGATGTCTTTGAAGAACGTTGGGCCCAGGGTGGTGGCGGGGAAGACTTTGACGACGTCAGCGCCGGCCTGCCAGGCGGTGAGGATTTCGGTGGGGGTGTAGGCGCCGGGGATGCTGACCGCACCCAGCGTGCGGGTGGTTTCGATGATTTTGGTATTGAGGACGGGGCTGATGACAAAGCGGGCGCCGGCGCGGATGGCATCGGCACAGGTGCCCGGGTCGAGGATGGTGCCCACGCCGAGGACGATCTTGTCGCCGTAGAGGTCGGCGAGTTGTTCGATGCCGGCGATGGCCTTGGGGGTGGTCATGGTGACTTCGATGCCGATGACGCCGCCGGCGAGGAGGGCCTCGGTGATGTCTTTGAGCTGGCCAAGGGACTGGGCGCGGATGACGGCGACGACGCCGGTGTCGGAGAGGCGTTTGAGGGTGGATTCGCGGCTCATAAGGTTACCTACTTAAAAATAAGGGCCAATAAAAACGCCCGCGAGCAAGCCGCGGGCGGAAGGGCAGCGGGGAATCAGTCCACCGCGACCACGTTGGTGATTTCGGGGACTTTTTCTTTAAGGTTGCGTTCGATGCCGAGTTTGAGGGTGGCGGAGCTACTGGGGCAGCCCACGCAGGCGCCATGGAAGCGGACCTGCACGACGCCGGTGGTGGTGGAGACATCCACGAGTTCCAAATCACCGCCGTCGGATTGAATGACGGGGCGCATCCAGTTGATGACTTCCTGGACCTTGTCTTTGAGGGTGGGGGCATTGGCTTGGGTCATAACACATCCTTTTTCTACGTTACGGCCAGTATACCGTTAAATGGGGGCGGGTATCAAATCGCCCGGTTAGGGTACGGTTCAGGCCAGGTCCACCTTGATATGCGGCAAGGGGAACTTTTGGGTGTATTCCTGTACTTCGGCGCGGATGGACTCAAGTTGAGCGGCGTCGCCAGCGGAACTGGCGGCGCGGTCGAACCACGTGGCGACCTTGACCATGTCGGCCTCTTTGAGGCCGCGGGTGGTCAGGGCGGGGGTGCCCACGCGGATACCGCTGGTTTCCATGGGTTTGCGCGTGTCGAAGGGGACCATGTTTTTATTGACGATGATGCCGGCGGCCTGGAGCCAGCCTTCGACGGCGGCGCCGGTGAGGTTGGCATCTTTGCCGCGCAGGTCAATGAGCATGAGGTGGTTGTCGGTACCGCCGGTGACGAGGCGATAGCCGCGCTGTTTGAACGCTTCGGCGAGGGCTTGGGCGTTTTTGATGACCTGGCCGCAGTAGACCTTGAAGTCGGGTTGGAGGGCTTCGCCGAAGGCGGCGGCCTTGGCGGCGATGATGTGCATCAGCGGGCCGCCCTGCAGGCCGGGGAACACGGCGGAGTCAATCTTCTTGGCCCAGTCGGCCTTGCACATGGTCATGCCGGAGCGCGGACCGCGCAGGGTTTTGTGGGTGGTGGTGGTGACGAAATCGGCGTAGGGAACCGGCGAGTCGTGGTGGCCGGTGGCGACGAGGCCCGCGATATGGGCGATGTCGGCCATGAGCAGGGCGCCGACTTCCTTGGCGATTTCGGCGAATTTGTCCCATTCCCAGGCGCGGGGATAAGCCGAGGCGCCGGTGATGATGAGTTTGGGTTTGTGTTCGAGGGCGGCCTTGCGGACTTCGGCCATGTCAATGCGTTCGGTCTGGGGGTTGAGGGTGTAATGGAAAGCTTTGAACCATTTGCCGGAGACGTTGACGCTTTTGCCGTGGGTCAGGTGGCCGCCGTGGTCGAGGTGGAGGCCGAGGATGGTATCGCCGGGGGTGAGGGCGGCGAGAAAGACGGCCTGATTGGCCTGGGAGCCGGAGTGGGGCTGGACGTTGACGTGGTCGGCGCCGAAGAGTTGTTTGGCGCGGTCGCGGGCGAGGTTTTCGACGACGTCCACATATTGGCAGCCGCCGTAGTAGCGTTTGCCGGGGTAACCTTCGGCGTATTTATTGGTCAGGCACGTGGCCGCGGCGGCCATGACGGCCGGGGAGACGTGGTTTTCGGAGGCGATGAGTTCGAGGGTGGTTTCCTGGCGTGAGGCTTCGTCGGAGATAGCCTGCCAGAGGGCGGGATCGGACGCGGCGAGGGGATTCATAGGGACACCTGAGTTTAGGAGTTCACACCGCCCACGCCAACGGCTGCAGGGCGTACGGGGAGTAGTATACCATAGGGGGGAGGGAGTGGGGAAATTGTTGGTTACGAGTTACGAGTTACGAGTTAGTGATATAAAAATTAATAATTAAGACGGAAAAGTTAAGAGGTTGGGGAGAGGCCTGCGCTGCCTGCGGTGGGGAACCGGCTGAAGCCGGTACTACGTACGTGAGGGGATGGGGCGTTGGCACCACGTTGGGGGTTAGGGCGCGGTGGTGG
>JBAXGE010000119.1:0-7073 GCA_037139555.1 Phycisphaerae bacterium | reverse complement strand
CTGCCACTGCCAGGTACCCACCTGCTGGGCCAGTTGGCTTATTTCCGCGCTCAATACCACGCGTGCGCTTTCCGGCACGGTGGCCGGTTGGCTGGTGGGTTGTGTGGCCGGGGCGGTGGCGGGTTCGGAGACGGGTTTGGGGCGAATGGCTATGCGTGCCTGCACGAGTGGACTCCCGACGAACCCGCACAACAGTGCTGCCGTTAAAGCCCATGGCATCATCGGTCGTGTGGTTTTCATGGAGTTAGGCCTTATATTGAAAATTCCGTGCGCAATGGATTCGTTACCGTCTGGGGCATTATGTCACCAGTCTGGCGCAGGGACAACCCATAAAAAAAAGGCCGACCTTGCGGCCAGCCTTGGTGGAGTCATACCTAGTCAGGGCAATCAGGATGCCTTGGTCCATTTGCGTTCCCAAGTCTGGGCTTCCGACTGGGCCAGAATTTCGGCCAGCTTGAGTTGCTTGGTCTTGACCAGTTCGGGAGTGATCTGGGCTTCGGGGATGGCTTCATCGGTCAGGATGGTCAGCAGGTTGTCTTTCATCTGGGCATAACCGCCCGAGACGAGGAACTTCCGCACGCCCGTGGGGGTGTACAGTTGCAGTATGCCCACACCCAGCTTGGTCAGCAGGGGGGCGCGGTGATTCAGAATGCCGACATAGCCATCATGCCCCGGCAGTTGCACTTCGCTGACTTCTGTTTCCAGAACCAGCGCCTCGGGGGTGACCAGATCAGCCTTAAAATTCGTAGCCATCGTACTTCGTTAGCTCCTTTTGCTAATGCCACATTGTAGCCGTTCTGGCGGGGATGTAAAATGATTGGTTACGAAAAGGAGCCTAACATGGCGGATATCCGGGCCGATGCAGTGGCGGTGTATGTGTATCGTAAGGCCTTGTCAGGACTAGAGTTCCTGCAATTAAAGCGGTCCGAATCCACGGGCGAATATGCCCATAGCTGGCAAATCTGTTACGGGGGTATCCAACCAGGTGAAACGGCGGTTCAGGCCGCCCGGCGGGAACTGAGCGAGGAAACCGGCCTGGTCCCGATCCGTATGTTTCAGGCCGATACGCTGGAAAGCTTCTATTTTCGGCCCCGGGATTACGTGATGGTGATGCCGGTATTCGCGGTGGAGGTGGCTGCGGACGCGGTGCTGATGTTAAATAATGAACATACGGCATGCCGTTGGATACCTGCCCAACAGGCTCCAGAGGCCTTTATGTGGCGGAGTCAGCGCGAAGCGGTGCGGATTATTCAAGAGCAACTGACCGACCCCACCGGCGGGATGCAATTCATGGAAATAGCGTTGTAAGTATGTTGTCTATATAACATATACCGCCTACTGGGGCGCCATCCGTAGCGGCATCCCCGCCGCATGCCGGGCCAGCCCGACAAATCGCTCCAGCATGGCCGCCATGGAATGGTGGGCATGGATATACGCTTGCCCGGCCCGGGCTTGGGCCAGGGCCTGATCGCGGTGGTCGAGCAGGAACGTCAGGCAATTGGCCCAGGTGGCGCCATCAAGTTGGCCGATACGGCGCCAGGTTTGCCCCTCGATCAAATGGTCGGCGGCGTGATTTTCCGCCCCCACCACGGCCAGCCCATGCGCCATGGCCTCCAGCGAACGATACAACACACGCGTCCCCGGCAGGGCGTGCAGGTAGATATCACCATGCAGCATCAGCAGTTCCGCGTCCTGTTGATAGGGGACAAACGAAATATGGTTGAGTAGGTTTTTCTTCGCCGCCAGTTGCCAGATCGGGTGTTCCTTGAGGCCGGTGTCATAGGCGAAGAGCAGGAATTCCCGCTCTTGCCGTACCATGACTTCACAGGCTTCCAGCACGGCGGTATAGGCTTCCAGACTGGCCAGCGGGTCGAGACTGACCAGACACGGCACTTGGCCGAGGACATCGAAACACGCCGGGGTGGGGACGGTGAACACGCCGGGGCGCAGCACTTCGACGGGGACGGGATAATGGGCCGACGTCCGCGCCCGGATGGCTTCCGACGCGGTGAGTACGGTGCGCACCCCCGGCAGGGCCGCCAGCGGGGCGAATAATTCCGCCGCGTCCCAGACCCAGACCATGAGCGGTAATTGGGTCATTTGCGCTAACTGGCCCAGCGGCACATGGTCAGCATTGCCCCAGGCGAGAAGCAAATCGGGGGGATCGTCGCGCAGGGTTTCAATGATGTCGCGCAGACGCCAGCGCAGCGCCGCGGGAAAGCGTTCCCACGGGCGCAGGGTATACGTCAGCGTTTCCGTATTCAGCGTGGGCAGCGAGGATAAATCGCACCCCTGCGGCGCAAGATAACGAATGTGATGTCCATCGGCGATCAAGCCGCTGACCAGATGACGGATGAGCGCCCCTTCGCCGGCCAGCATCAGCGGTTCCACCCACAGGACCAGGTCCAGCGGTTGCTCCGCGGCTGGTGGGGTGGAAGATTGAAGGGCGGGGGCCATCGTCGTGATCCTTGCAGAGGGGATGCAGACTAGGACGAAGAACGATTCTGCCGCTGTTTCAGCCAGGCCTGACGCTGTTGCCGGGTCTGGTCCAGATATTGGCGCAGGGCCGGGGCATCGTCGGATTCCAGCATGCGCCAGAGCGTGGAGAGTTCCTGCATGTAACGGTCCAGCGCTTCCATGACAGCTTCGCGGTTGGTCATGAAAATATCGGTCCAGACGTCCGGGTCGCTGCTGGCGATGCGCGTGGTATCGGTAAACCCGCCGGCGGCCACATGCAGGGCGTCGGGTTCGTCGGCGGCAGAGCGGAACAGGGCAAACGCCGCGGCGTGGGGCACGTGGCTGATGGTGGCCACCCAGCGGTCGTGCAGATCGGCATCCACCGGGATGGTGCGCATGCCCAGGGCCTGCCAGAGGGCGGAGATTTTTTCGAATACCTGCGGCGGGGCGCCGTGCAGGGGGGTCATTAGGCAGACGGCGTTTTGATAGAGATCGGCGCGGGCGGCGGCGGGGCCGCGCTGTTCGCTGCCGGCCATGGGGTGCGAGCCGACGAACAGGGCATCGGGGCCGAGAATCCGCCGGACCCAGTCCATGACCTGCATTTTGGTCGAGCCGACATCGGTAATCATGGCCCGGCTGGACAGACCGGGCTTGATGGCTTTTAGCGTTGCTTCGAATTGCAGCAGGGGAGTGCAGATGACCACCAGATCGGCCCCGGCCACGCCATCGAGCGGGTCGGTATGGGCCTGATCAATGGCCCCGCGCTCCAGCGCCACGGCCAGCGAGGGCGAACCCGCGCGGCCTACGCCGACGACCTTATCGGCGAGGTGGGCCGCTTTAAGCGCCAAGCCCAGCGATGCACCCAGCAGCCCCACGCCGATAATACAGACGCGGTGGAAGTGGGGTTGGGCATGGGCCGCTTTGGATGCATGATCATTCATAACCACTCAGTTTAGCATACCTTGGCCCAACTGGGCAGGGGTAAATCGTGGGAGTTTTGCGACTTTTGACCCCGGGGGATGGGCAGGCGGTAAACCAGCCCCGGCGTTGGACGCTGGGGTGCCGCCTGCCTAAAATAGTGCCTTACAAGGAGCAAACGATCATGAAAAAACTGTTGAAAATCGGTCTGGTGTTGGTGGCGGTCCTCGTGGTGGGGCTGGTAATTCTGGCTTTGTCTATCAATAGTATCGCCCGCAAGGCGGTGGAGGTGATTGCCTCGGAGGTGCTGGCCCAGCCGGTGACGGTGCAGAGCCTGACCATTTCGCCCATGGCCGGAAAGCTGCGGATCGAAGGCTTTAAGATTGCCTCGGTAACGCCCTTTGAGGCCCCCGCGCTGCTGGACCTGGGCAGTGTGGATGTCACGCTCAAGACCGGTAGTCTGCTCAGCGACACCATCCAGATTGATGAGATCGTGCTCGACGGCATGAAGTTCACCATGGAACAAAAGGGCTTGGATAACAACGTGGCCAAGCTGTTGGCCCGGCTGAAAGCCTATCAGGAAGCCAGCAAAGGCCCGGCCAAGCCCGACGATGCCAGCAAGAAGGGCAAGCAACTGGCTATCGGTCAGGTCATCATCAAACAGACCACTGCGGCGCTGATGGTATCGGGCCTGCCGACCAAGCCGGCGAATCTGAGCATCACCGTCAAGGAAGCCAAGATTGAAAAGCCCCTCGACGCCGAAGGCCGGCCGCTGCGGATCGCGGACTTCATCGGCGTGGTGATCACGCAGGTGGGCGGTCAGGTGCTGCAGGATGGCGCATCGGGCCTGACGGACATCACCAAGAATGCGGGTAAGGCCCTGGAAGACGCCGGCAAAGGTGCTACCGACGCGCTGAAGAATGTGGGCGGTGGTCTGCAGGATATGTTCGGTGGGAAGAAGTAAGGTTGGCGGTTATACAATTTAAGTGAACCCACGAAGGTGCCCCACGGGGGGCACCTTTTTTGTTGGACATGCGCGGGCAACCGGATAAAGCCGCTATTTTCTTGTTTCGGTGGTCGGGTGACGTTATGATTTTTCTTGTGTCGCGTTTGTGGGTTTCGTGTAGGGCTTGCTGCGTATGGTCAAGTGCTGGGCAGGACTTCAATAGAGGACACGATAATGTCGGTTAAGCATGAAAGACTCGCACGGATCTGGCATGTGGTGGCTCGCTGCTTGGTGCTTGCTATTGGGGCCGCAATTCTTGCCATTGGAATTATGCAATTGCGTGGCACGCCAACGCTGGGGAACTGGGTTATGTTCGTAATATTTGGTGTGGGAGGCATCGGGGTCCTGGCTATGGGCATTGGGCAACGATGGGAAAAACTCAAGGAAACTTTGACCGCACTTGGATCGTTGTTCCCATGACGTTTTGGCTCGTAAGATGACTTGTCGTCAATGCTCATGCGGTTTTTCTGGCTGGCGGTGGCTTGACTACTTTGGGCGCACGGTGCGGCTGCAATGGAGTACAGGAGTATGCTGGTGAAGATTATTGCAACTTTGTGCTACGGAGTCTTTTTGTTGCTCCTTTCGCTAACCTTTATGTTCTCTCCACGGTCAATACAGGCGATGGCATTAGGCGCAGTAAAACGAGGTTGGGCGGGCAAATGGTTGGAGCCGCGTTTTCGATCCAACAGTTACTTGTTTCATGTACGGGTAGTTGGATTTGGTGCATTCTTAATGTTCGCGCTGATGATGTGGGGTGCAGTTAGGTTTTTTATGGGTTATGATTAGTCGTTAATGGTGCTCATTCAGAGCACCGGGGGTAAACCGAACCATACCGCAGGGCGTTGCCCTGGGCTATATAAATTCCGCCCCGTTGGGGCGAAGATGCTGCCCATGCTGCGGAATTATTGGATGATGCTTAAAAATGCGGGCGGGGACGCCCGCGCTCCCAGCAGAGGGTGCTCCCTCGGGCACCCCTACCATGGCTTGCCGTGTTGCTCTATAATCCGGGCTTTTACGGAGTAACCGGACCATGGTACAGTTGGAAATATTGGGTGTAGGGATCGCGGCGGTGGATGATTTGCTCTATATCGAGCGGTATCCCGAGCCCAATGTGAAGGTGCCGGTCATGGCCCGCGCGCGGCATGGCGGGGGGCTCGTGTGTACGGCCATGGCGGCGGCGGCCAGTTTGGGGGCCAAGGTGGCGTATGTCGCCCGGTTCGGGCAGGATGACTTGTCGCACTATATCACCGGAATCATGCAGGCTCAGGGCGTGGTCATGGACCATCTGATCGCAGATCCCACCGGCCAGCCGTACCACTCGATTATCGCCATTGACCAGACCACCGGCGGGCGGAATGTTTATTATGACTGCACCCATTACCATCAGGTCCGGGCGGAAGATTTGGACGCGGGGCTGATTCAAAGTGCGAAGGTGTTTTTCCTCGATTATCTCTCCAAACCCATCCCGCTGGATCTGGCGCGGAAGGTGAAGAGTCTGGGCGTGCCGATTGTGGCGGATATCGAAGGCCGCACCGAGGATGTGCACGAACTGCTGGCGCTGGTGGATTATCTGGTGGTCAGCGATGAATTTGCCCAGTGGTCCACGGGCTTGAGCGATTTGGGCGCGGCGTGTGCCAAGCTGGCGCAGGTCCAGCGCCGGGCCACGGTGGTGACGGCGGGGGCGACGGGGTGTTATTACACCACCGGGCCAAACGTGCCGGTGACCCTGCTGCCGGCGTTTACGGTCAAGACCACGGACACCAACGGGTGCGGCGATACGTTCCATGGGACATTTGCGGTGGCGATCGCGCGCGATTGGCCGCTGGTGCAGGCGCTGTTATTGGCATCGGCCTGCGGGGCGCTGAAGGCCAGCGGGCCGGGGGGATGGAAGAGTATTCCGTCATGGCCGCAGGCGCGAGAATTCCTGGCCCAACGGCAGACGGCGCATCCGGAAATCGCCGCCGTGCTGGCGCGGATGGCGGGGTAATATATAAACATGCAGCTTTGGTGGTGCCGACGCCCCCATTGGTACCACGTTAATGCGGGGCCGGTTTGGGGTGGTGGACGTGAAGGGGGGACGATTGCGGATAGGCAGGCTATCCCAAGGCGTTGCTCCGAGCAGATATAGGATGCCCCGTTGGGGCGCAGGGGAATAGGTGATTGGCCGGGAGATGGTTTATACTGCCGGGCTGGTGATAGTGTGTTGGCGTTGTTTTGGAGCATGTAATGTCAGAGACCCCTTCGGATCGTGAAGTAAATCCGTCCCCTCCGGACACTGGAATGTACGAGATTAAAGATGAGCCCAAACGGCCAACAGTGACGCCGTCCGTGGGGCCTGAGGTGGCCGATGCGGCCGCGACGATCAAGCTGCCCCAAAAAGCGCGGGCCAATCAGCAGGCGAATGAAGAGGCCGCGCAGGCGGCGGAGATTCTGGCCCGGCGGCAGGCAGATATCAATACCTATAAAACGCTGGCGATGGTGGGCTATCTGTGTTTTCTGGTGCCATATCTGCTGGGGAATACGTCGCGGTATGCGCGGTATCACGCCCAGCAGGCACTACACTTGCAGGTCTGCGGGGTGGGGGCGATTGTGGTTATCATCGTTCTCAGGACGGTTGATACGGTTTCAGATGGTCGCTGGCCGGTGTTCGGCAGTGGCGGGGGCCGGGCGGGGATGGTGTTCACGTTTGGGT
>JBAXGE010000118.1:0-7075 GCA_037139555.1 Phycisphaerae bacterium | reverse complement strand
TAGCGGGGACAGGATTCGAACCTGTGACCTCCGGGTTATGAGCCCGACGAGCTGCCAGACTGCTCTACCCCGCGATCTTTATCTCCAAATCTTCGCATCTGGGAAGCATTTTGTCAAGCTTGCAGACATAATTATCCTGTTTCTGTGGCTCGAAAACGACTGGCTCGCACCGCTTTGGGAAACAAAAATAACTCGCATAAGCGATAATGCACCCTCGTTGGCTTGCAAGTATGGGGGGAGTCTATACAATCTTCGTTTTTCCGGCATTAGCTATGGTTTCATAGCGTCCGGGGATGGCTAGCAAGGATATTACCTTGGAGAAGCTCATCCATTTTTAGACCGCCCGACCGGTGCCAGCAGCCCGGAACGGGCTGAGTAGCTGGTACGGTTCCGCGTGTGTGAACGATGGTAACTGTGCCCCGCCGAATACCCTACGCTATGCGTGGGATACTACGGTGGGGTGCTTGTTTTAGACGCTTAGGTCAGGTTGAAAAAGTCTTTTTTTTTGAGGTTCAGTTATGGATCGTGATCTTTCGAAAATTCGTAACATTGGCATCGCCGCTCACATTGACGCCGGTAAAACCACGGTGTCCGAGCGTATCCTCTTCTACACCGGCAAGACCCACAAAATTGGCGAAGTGCACGAAGGTACGGCCGTCATGGACTTCCTGCCCGAAGAGCAGGAACGTGGAATTACCATTACCTCTGCCGCCACCACGTGTCCCTGGACCTGCGAAGGTATTGAGTACACCGTCAATCTGATTGACACCCCCGGCCACGTGGACTTTACCGTGGAAGTCGAACGTTCGCTGCGTGTCCTCGATGGCGCGGTGGCTGTGTTTGACGGTCGCGAAGGTGTCGAAGCCCAATCCGAAACCGTGTGGCGTCAGGCCACCAAGTACAAAGTGCCGCGTCTGTGTTTCGTCAACAAGATGGACAAGATCGGTGCGGATTATGAATTCTGCGTGGGCACGATTCGCGATCGTCTGGGCGCCAACCCCGTCCCGATCCAGATCCCCATCGGCGCCGCCGATACTTTCGCGGGCGTGATTGACCTGCTCGAGATGAAGGCCTACGCCTGGAAGGATGATACTCAGGGTCTGGAATGGGGCGAAGTTCCCATGCCCGAAGAATACCAGGACAAGGCCATCAAGGCCCGCGCCTACATGGTGGAAAAAGCCGCCGAGTGCGATGAAGCCATGATGGAAAAATATCTTTCCGACGAAGAAATCGGCAAGGATGAAATCAAGCGGGCGCTGCGCAAAGGCACCTCGACCGCAGCCATCAACCCGGTGTTGTGCGGTTCGGCCTTGAAGTACAAGGGTGTCCAGTTGCTTTTGGATGCCGTGGCCCGGTACCTGCCCAGCCCCTTGGATAAGCCCGCCATGATCGGCTATGACACCCGCGACAAGAATGTAATGTTGGAACGCAAGCCCGATGTCAACGAACCTTTCTGCGGCATCGTGTTCAAGATCGTGTCGGATCAGCACGGTGATTTGTCCTACATGCGTGTGTACTCCGGTAAAGTTGCTTCCGGGGCCCGTATCATCAACTCGACTCGTGACAAGCGCGAAATCGCTTCGCGTATCTGGGAAATGCATGCCGGGGCTCGTAAACAGCGTGATACCGCCGAGGCCGGTGACATCGTGGGTATCGTGGGCTTCAAGTACGGTCTGACCGGCGACACCGTCTGCGATGCCGATCATCCCATCGTGCTGGACAAGATGGAGTTCCCCGAACCCGTCATCAGCATGTCCATCGAACCCAAGAGCGCCAACGACAAGAACAAGCTGGGCGAAGCCCTGCAGGTGCTGCGGCGCGAAGACCCGACCTTCCGTTCCAACTTTGATGCCGAAACCGGCCAGACCATTATTCATGGTATGGGCGAATTGCACTTGGAAATCATCACCAACAAACTACGCCGCGATATGAAGGTGGATGTCATGGTCGGTAAGCCCAAGGTGGCCTATCGTGAAACCATCACCCGCAAGGCCGAAGCCCAGGGTAAACACGTCAAACAGTCCGGTGGTCGCGGTCAATACGGCGATTGCTGGATTAAGGTCGAGCCCTACACGGTAGTGGAAGATGATGACAGTGAAGATGGATTGCTGTTTGTCAACGGCATCAAGGGTGGTACGATTCCCCGCGAATATATCCCCTCGGTGGAATATGGTATCCGTCAGGCCGCCAAGAGCGGTATTCTCGGCGGTTTCCCGTTGATCAACCTCAAAGTCGAACTGTTCGATGGTAGCTACCACGACGTTGACTCGTCGCAGATCGCCTTTGAACAGGCCGGTATCCTTGCGATTCATGCCGCCGCCAAGATGGCCGCCCCGGCCTTGTTGGAGCCGATCATGAAGCTGCAAGTGGTGACCCCCATCGAATTCGCCGGTCCGGTTCAGGGTGACGTATCCTCGCGGCGCGGCATGATCGAAAATGCCGAACAGCGTGGCAACAGTCAGATCATTGACGCCTTGGTTCCGCTGGCCAGCATGTTTGGTTATGCGACCATTCTGCGGTCCATGACCCAGGGCCGTGCGACCTACACCATGGAACCCCATGTGTACGCTCAGGTCCCCGGCAACGTACAGCAGGAAATCTTGGCTTCGTTGAAGTGAGCCCAGGCCGATCCGCTAAAACCAAAGGGCGTTTAATCCTCGTGATTAAACGCCCTTTTTTTACTATTGAGAGGTGTACGCAAGTTGGCTTATTTCACGCGGCCCAAACCTTCAATCTCGACCACACTGCCCACATGTATCGCCTGTACTCCCTGTGCACCATTGAGCAGCAAGGCGCCATCCATTGCAATTCCCGAAGCGGTTCCCGCCCACGTTTGACTGGGCGTTTGCACCACTATCTTGCGTCCCAATAAGGCATCCCGTTGTTGCAAATATTCCCGCAGCATATTGGGATCACGCTGCGTTTCGTCAATTAATTCATCCAGACGCTGCAAAATGGCCCCGGCTACATGGGTCACATTCCGCACCTTGCCATCAATATGGCGCAACGTGGTGGCCCGGGTTTGTAATTGGCCATCCAATGCTTCCAATGGTTGGTTCACATTGATCCCGATGCCAATCAGTGTAATCCAATCGGTACCTAGGGCGATCCCCTCACACAGGATACCACCCACCTTGCGTTGCAGAAACGTTAAATCATTGGGCCAGCGGATTTGAATGCTGGGCGCGGCCAACTGGTCCAAGGCCTGCGCGACCGCACACCCCACCAACAGCGCCAATACTCCCCGCAATCGGGTGGGGATATCAGCCATGACCGCCGTCATATACAATCCCCCCAGCGGGCTCTGCCAACTACGCTGATACTGTCCGCGACCGGCCGTCTGCTGATCGGCCATGATGACCATATGGTCAAACTGACTACGGGAAAACGCGGTAGTCATGACCAATTGCTTGGCATGCTGATTAGTTGATTCCAATACGGGATAATGCCGTAAGTGCCAAGCGCCAAGTTGTTGGGTAGAACTAGGATTCACTTATCGGCTCCGCGCCAGGGGAAACCATCCGGTCAGATATGCCCGGGCAATCTGCGCCGCGTTTACCGGTTGTAATGCCTGACGAATATCAACCAAGGTCAGCCCGCGAAAATCACTTCCCGCCAGGCTGCCCAGCAGTTCCTTAATCGGCATTTGCCCTTCGCCCAACACCACATCCTGGGCCAACTTTCCTGCCTGACGCTTATCGGCCAGTGTCACCATGTGGCACGGTGACATAGCCAGACCTTTCGCCAGACTGGTACATAATTCGGTGGGGTTATAATCCTGCGCCGCCAGATTCCAACCCAGCAGGGGGGTATAGGCACACCACAATTCCGTCTGGGCGCTCCGCAAAGCCAACTGTACTCCCGCATGATCACAGTGGGGGACGAGCGTGGCCAGCATAGTCTTGAGATGCTCCGCATCAACGGCAGTTACCTCTGGCAATGAAACTGATACCACTGGTATTGCTAATGACTGCGCCAGCCGCACCGCTTCCAGCGTACGATGCAACGCATAATCTTGTTCTTCGGGCCTTCGCCATGCGGAGGGGGCCAGTGCGGTTTCAATCGCCGCGAGTCGCACTTCCTGCCGTCGGGCATGTGCCAATATATCCCGGCTTGCCGTAGTCGATGTTAACGCCAATGCCATTTCCGGATGATCGCTGCGAAAACTGCAGGCACTATAGCCCAACGCAGCGCATTGCCGCCAAGCCGTCCGGGCCGTTGGGCCCAAGGGTTCCAAAGTTACCGCCAATACCTGATGATGACTCATGCTTTTTTACGACTCCCATGGCTGGATTCCGCTCCCTCGGATTGTCCCAAGCCGTGCTGCTTGGCTTGCCAATAAAAACTGGCACCAATAATCAGTACTGCCAGTGCCAGAATCCACTGGGCATGATGATACAGGATTTGGTGAGTCTGGGTACGCGAGACCGGCCAGATCAGTAAACTCGCCAGCAGGCCCGACAAAAATAGCTGCGTGCCCTGAATACTCGCCCACAGAATTACCGCCGGCTTGAATATGATGAATGTCAGCATGGCCAGAAATACAAACCCAATCGCGCCTCCTGCCCAGCTATAACTCTCGGCCTGACCGCATAACTGCCACGCCGCCACACCCACCACCCAACCGCCATAACCGCACGCCGTCGCCGTTGCCCAACGCACCAGCGGCCAGGCTACCAGCGCAAAGAATCCACCCACCGCCACCGCAGCAATGTTGGCATAGCCATAACTTAGGCCCCATTTGTAGCCCAGAATGACCCCGGCCAGCGCGAACAGCATCGTGACCAGATACCGATAAAAATCATATCCCCAAACCAGCCAGAGCATCCCCAATGCCATGACTACCAGCGCCACATAAGCGGGTGAACTGGATAGCATTTCGATGTCTTTAAGCTGCTCGGTAATAAGCGTAAAACGCATAATTTACAAGGATAATACGATCGGCTACGCCCGACAAGGTAATCTGGGCGGGTAAAGCGGATTTATTCGGCAAAATGGCGGTTCCACCGGGGGCTAACGTTGCAACAAAGCCACTATCTGAGTAATATATATAGGGCTTGTTTTGCGTCATCGGCCGTGATTGGCCAGAGAGGAATTTTATGTCCACGAGCTCCCTGCGTAGTTTTTACGAAAATGAAGCCCCCATTGCCCCCCTGATGGGCAAAACCGTCGCGATTCTGGGTTACGGTTCCCAAGGCCATGCCCACGCTCAAAATATGCGTGACAGCGGACTGAAGGTCATTGTGGCCAACCGGCCCGACTCGGCCAATGGCAAATTGGCCCTGTCCCATGGCTTCAAGCCCGTCAGCATTCCCGAAGCCGTCAAGGCTGCGGATCTGATCATCATCGGCTTGCCCGATGAAGTGCAGGCGGAAGTTTATGAAAAAGAAATCGCCCCTTATCTGACCGCGGGCAAGACCTTGGGCGTCACCCACGGTTTGAATATCCATTTTGGCTTTATCAAGCCCCCCAAAGATATTGATGTCGTTCTGATCGCCCCCAAGGGCCCGGGCCATCTGGTCCGCAGCGAGTATGTCAAAGGCGGCGGGGTACCGTGTCTGGTAGCCGTCCAGCAGGACGCCACCGGCAAGGCTCTGGCCACGGCGTTGGCCTGGGGTAATGGCGTGGGCGGCGCCCGTGCGGGCATCATCCAGACCACCCTCAAGGATGAATGTGAAACCGACTTGTTCGGCGAACAGGCCGTCTTGTGCGGCGGTTTGGCCGCGTTGATCAAAGCCGGCTTTGAAACACTGGTCAATAATGGTTATCCCCCGGAAATGGCCTACTTTGAATGCTGCCACGAAGTAAAGCTCATCGTCGACCTGATTTATCAGGGCGGTTTGGATTACATGCGTTACAGCATTTCCAATACCGCGGAATATGGCGACCTGACCCGCGGTCCCCGCATCGTCACCGATGCCACCAAGGCCGAGATGCAGAAGATTCTCGACGAAATCCGTTCCGGTGAGTTCGCCCGTGAATGGATGGCGGAATGCAAGGCCGGCAAGCCCAAGTTCAATGCCCTCTATAACGCCGACAAGAATCATGGCGTGGAAGTGGTTGGCCGCAAACTCCGCAAAATGATGAAGTGGATCAACGCCAAAGAAATTAACTAACCACAATGTGCCATCATGGGTATCGCATTACGATTGGATCATGCCGCAATTGCGGCCGATGATGTCGAAGTGATGGCCAAGTGGTACGCCCGGGTGTTGGGCCTGCATATTGTGGTTGAAACGCCAGAAAAACCCCGGCGCAATCAAGTGGTCTACTTGGTGGCGCCGGCCAGCGTTTCTGGCACTACCCAAGGCCATATGATCGAAATCATGCCTCGCAATGACGATACCCGGCCCCAACGCCACGTATTTGCCGCCGGCCTTAGCCATTTGGCCTGGGCGGTAAGCGATTTTGACTATGCCTACGCGCATCTACAAAGCGAAGGTGTCACGTTTGCCGGCGAAGTGACGCAGGCCGTGGGCGGGGGGCGGTTGATCAGTTTTCTCGACTGCGAAGGCAATATCAACCAAATTGTGGAACGTAAGTCCTAACGGAAAACTGCTATCTTGCGCACGCTTACCACTATCCTCGCCAGCCTCGTGCTCATCCTACTTGTGGGATGTGGCCAACGCACCGTGCAAATCAGCTTGATACCCGTGGATGATCGTCTATCACCGCAACTGGTTGCGGGTGAAGATGCGGGTATGTTTGCCGACCGCATCGCGCTGGTTGAGGTGAGTGGGTTGTTGGTGAATTTCAGCCGGGGCAGCCTGCTGTCCACCGGTACCAATCCGGTCAGTGATTTTCGCGAAGTGCTGGATGCGATCGCCCGGGATGATAAAGTGAAAGCCGTGGTCCTGCGTCTGAATACCCCCGGCGGAACCGTCACCGCCAGCGAGATGATGTATCGTGACCTGCTAGCCTTCAAAAAGGCCACCGGCAAGCCCGTGGTGGTCAGCATGATGGATGTGTGTGCCAGCGGTGGGTATTACCTCTCCTGTGCCGCCGATTACCGCTATGCCTATCCCACCACGATTACCGGCTCCATCGGCGTCATCATGCAAACCATGAATTTCAC
>JBAXGE010000117.1:0-7091 GCA_037139555.1 Phycisphaerae bacterium | reverse complement strand
AACCCCGGCTCGACGCCGCATGATAACGCCCAATTCCTGACCTTCTGCTGTGCGGTCATCCGGGCGGTGGACAAGTATGCTCCGTTGCTCCGCGTGGCGGTGGCTTCGGCGGCCAACGATCACCGTCTGGGTGCGAACGAAGCGCCCCCGGCGATTATCTCGATCTTCTTGGGCGACCAGCTCAATGATATCATCGAGCAGGTCGAAAAGGGCACCCCGAGCAGTACCAAGTCGGGCGGCACCATGGAATTGGGCGTCGGCGTTCTGCCGAAGTTCCCCCGTGATGCCGGCGACCGTAACCGCACCTCGCCGTTTGCCTTCACCGGCAACAAGTTCGAGTTCCGCGCGGTGGGTTCCTCGATGAGCGTGGCCGGTGCCAATACCGTGCTCAACACCATCGTGGCCGAATCGCTGGATTACGTCGCCAGCGAACTGGAAGCCGCGGTCAAGGGTGGCAAGGACTTCAACAAGGCCCTGCAGGCGCTGCTCAGCGACATCATCAATAAACACAAGCGGATCATCTTTAACGGCGACGGCTATTCCGAAGAATGGCATGCCGAAGCCGCCAAGCGTGGCCTGCCCAACTTCAAGAACACCGTGGATTCGATTCCCTCGCTGATCAGCCCGGAATCCATCGCCCTGTTCTCGAAGTACAAGGTCCTCAGCGAACGCGAACTGCACAGCCGCTATGAAATCTTCCTGGAAAACTACAAGAAGACCCTGAATATTGAAGGTCAGCTGACGGTCAGCATCGCCAAGACGCTGATTCTGCCCGCGAGCCTGCGGTATCAGGGCGAAGTAGCCACTGCGGTCAAAGCCGCCAAGGATGCGGGCGTGGCCGTGAAGAATCAGGAAGCCCTGCTTAAGAGCATTGCCGGCAACATCGAAGAGTTGGAAGGCAAGATCGAAGCACTGGTTGCGGTACTGGAACATCATGCCGCGGGCGATGCTCTGGCCCATGCGGCCTACATGCGGGATAAGGTTCTGCCCGCCATGAACGCGGTCCGCAAGTATGCCGACGCTCTGGAAACCCAGGTGGCGGATGATCTGTGGCCGTTGCCGACCTATCGCGAAATGTTGTTCATCAAGTAAGCGCACGCAGGCTTACCTGGAACGCAAATAATGGGGCGGGACGCATGAGCGTCCCGCCCTTTTTATTGGATAAGGCGTCGGTACGGCGCATAAAAAACGGCGAATCAGGCCCGAGTAACCTGATCCGCCGATAGCGTCTGCAACGCTATATTTTAGAACTTATTCCAGGATGCCATTGGCGACCATCTGGGCTTCCTGACGGACGGTGAGTAGCTCGCGCAGTTCGTCCTGAGCCTTGGTCAGGGCTTCCTTGGCGGTCTTCTTGGCTTCGCGAACCGCTTTCAGTTTGGCCTGGATTTCTTCGGCTTTGGCGTCCTTGTTTTCCAGAACTTTGTTGAGTTCCTGAACCGCATCGCCCACGGGATTCGCGGGTTGATTCGGGGTGGCGACATCATTGCCACCGCCGGGACCGGTATTGCCACCAGGACCACCCTGTCCGCCGGGGCCACCACGACGCATGCCGCCGAAGCCACCAATCATGGATTGCATGCGCAGTTGCATAACTTTTTCCAGCTTGGGTTGGATGGCCTTGAATTCTTCATCGGTGCAGCCGAGGGCTTCTTTCAGCCGGGTGGTCATACGTTCGCGCATCTGGGCCATGCGATCGCCACCACCGTTACCGCCACCATTACCGCGTTGCCGCGGGGGATTGGCATCACCACCGGGGGCAGCACCGGGGGCCTGCTGGGCCACCAAAGGCAGCGCCGCAACACCCAACAGACACACGGCCAAACCGGCCACGATACCTCTGTAACTAGCCATGCTCAATCTCCTTTTTGTAAGAGCGGGGGCTAAAGAAAAAACACTTAGTGATTATGGGGTCCGCGGAACGGTTCCATGTCGCCCGGTCCCGGACCTGCACCGGGTCCCGAGGCGGGTTGGCTTTCCGGTCCGCCGGGACGATTGCCCCGGCCCCAGCCACCGCGTCCGCCGGGGGGGCCTTTTTTCAATATTTCTTCGTAGACTTTTTGCTGTTCGGGGTTCAGGATGGCTTTGGATTTTTCCACTGCCGCCTTGAATTGGGCTTCGCGTTGCTGATTCAATTCCGCAACCTTGGCGTCGTAAGTCTGTCGGATGCGGTCATACTCGGCCTTCTGTTCGGCAGTCAACAGCGCTACCACGGCGTCATCACGTTCACGGGCATATTGCCGGCGTTTGTCTACCGGCTGGGTGGTGCTGCCGCTACGCATGTGTTCCGACCAGATGGCCCGCATCTGTTCCTTCTGGGTATCGGACAGTTTCAGTTCCCGTTCCAACCAGGAGCGAGGCTCAGGCTTGGGGCCGGGGCCCATCGGCTGACGCTGGGCGGTGAAGCCGGCGATAAAACCGCTGCCCAGTGCCACGAGAAAAACAATAAGCAAAAGCACGACAGATTTACTCACGACTGTTGCCTCCTTCATTGAGGCTGGCAACCATCCATAAGGCCACATCCTGATCGGGATTGCTCGCTTGGGTGGTGGCATCGTCACGGGCTACGGCGACCATTTCCCAGGTGCTGGGGGCTACCGTGGTGACATCCTTGCTGCTGCTGGGGATCAGAACATTCAACCAGCCCAGACTGGCGATAATCGCGATGACGGCCGCGGCGGCGGATAAGCCCAGTGCGGTTCGCAGGGTGCGCTGCCAGCGGCGCTGTTGATAGGCTTGCACGATGCGTTCCTGTTGCAGGGGCGACAAGGTCACCGACCATTGCCGGAGTTGGGCGCTGGTTTGCTGCAAATCGGCCAAGGTCTGTTGGCAAGCAGAACACACGGCCAGATGGGCCGTGATTTCCTGCTGCTGATCCGCAGGCAGTTCGCCATCGTGATAGGCGCTCAGACGCGTTAAGATGTCGTTGCAATTCTTCATGACCGCGTCCCTTCCTGATATTCAGCCAGACAGACTTTCAAGGCCTGACGGGCACGGTGCAAACGGGAATCAACCGTGCCGACCGGGATGCCCAAAACTGTCGCAATCTGTTCGTAACTCATACCTTCAAACTCGCGTAGCGTTAGTATTTCCCGCTGCTCTGCGGGCAGCCGGCCCAGCATGGCCAGCACGTCCATTCGTACATCAACTCCGCCGGGCGCGTCCCGGGCGGCGGGCAGGTCCGCATCAGCCAGGGGTGCGGGGGCCCGCTGGGTTTTCTGACGCCGGTGCCACAGGGCGGCTTGGCGAACCAGAATGCCACCCAGCCAAGTGCGTAAGGAGGCCCGGCCTTCGAACCGGTGTAATCCCACACTGGCGGCCAGAAACGTCTCTTGCACCACATCTTCCGCACCTTCACGCTGGCCCAGTAACATACAGGCCGTGCGATACAGGCTGTCACCATGGAGGGCGAGCAATGCCCGGAAAGCATGCTCGTCGCCACGCTTGGCACGTGATATAAGTTCTGCGTCCGACTCACTCACAGGGCCAACTCCGTGGGACTTATAGCGGAATACATAGGCTTAGTTGCGCCTGACGGGGGTTATCTTCCATAATATACGGGAAAAATATTGGTTCCGGATATGTGAATTTGGCCGGGAGTTGCCCTCGACGGGTTCATCCGTTAATATGTTGGGACAAATGGGGACGTAGTTCAATGGGAGAACGCCGCGTTCGCAATGCGGAGGTGGGGGTTCGATTCCCCTCGTCTCCAGGCGATTTTAATCGTCACCGCCCGCTTTTTTAAGCGGGCGGTTCTGTTTTTGCACCGAACCTAAGCTGCGGCCTATTAAGTGGTTATGACCAGCGCCGGATTCGCTCCAAAGGCCCGGCGGGCGCCTTAGCGCCGGGGGGTTTTTGCGTTATACTTCCGGCCTTTAGGTCGGTTAATTTCTCTTTGGAGTACGTGTCAGATGGCAAAGGCAAATGCAATCGTAGGTCAGTCCGGCGGTCCCACCTCGGTAATTAACCAGTCCCTGGTCGGGGTGATCAGCGAATTACACAAGTCCGAGCGCGTGGACCAGATTCTCGGAGCCAAGTTTGGCGTCCGCGGGATCGTCAACGAAGACTTCCTGAATCTGCGCGGCCTGTCCAGCGAACTGCTGGAACGCGTGGCCAATACCCCCAGCTCAGCGCTGGGTTCCACCCGCGATAAGCCCGATGAAACCTACTGCCTGAAGATTTTTGATATCTTCAAGAAGCACAACATCCAATATTTCTTCTACATCGGCGGCAACGACTCCGCGGACACCGCCCGGATCATCAGCGAAATGGCGCTCAAGGCCAGCATTCCGCTGAATGTTTACCATGTTCCCAAGACCATTGACAACGATCTGCGCACCACGGATCACTGCCCCGGCTATGGCTCGGCAGGCCGCTTTGTGGCGCTGGCGCACATGGGCGATGATGCGGACAACCGCTCGCTCAAGGGCATCAAGATCAACGTGGTCATGGGCCGCGATGCGGGCTGGCTGACGGCTTCGGCGGCTTTGGCCCGGCAGGGCGATACTGATGGCCCGCACCTCATCTATCTGCCCGAATCTGATTTCAATGAAGACAAGTTCATCGCCGATGTGGATGCGGTGTACAAGAAGCTCGGGCGCTGCGTGATTGCCGTATCCGAAGGCATCCGCTACAAGGCCGGCGACAAGACCAGCCTGCTGGCCGAGAAGGTGATCAAGGGCGGCGAAGTGGATGCCCACGGCAACCGGCAGTTGTCCGGTTCGGGCGCGCTGGGCGATTATCTCTCCACGCTGGTCAAAGAAAAACTGGGCGCCAAGTTGCGCGTCCGGGCCGATACTTTCGGCTATCTGCAACGCAGCTTCCCGACCATCATCTCCGAAACCGATGCCGTCGAAGCCCGCACCTGCGGCCAGAAGGCTGTGCAATATGCCATGACCGCGCCGCAAGGCCTGAACAGCGGTTCGGTGGCGATGCAGCGCATCAGCCAGGAACCCTACAAGATTGACTTTGTGCCCACAGCGCTGAGCAATGTGGCCCGGCAGACCAAGCCGTTTGATCCCAGCTGGATCGTCAATGGCAACAACGTGTCGGATGCCTATGTCCGTTATGCCTTGCCGCTGGTGGGCAAACTGCCCCTGATGGGCAAGTTGTTCTAAGTTGGCCCGGTGATACCGAAGATTTTTATCCCCGCATGGCAACCCCATGCGGGGATTTTTATTAAGATACCCACTATGACCTGTACCCTTACCGATCAATCATCCTGCCCGCGCTGGAATCGTCACGACACGATCGCCCTGATCTTGACGCTATTGGGTCTGCTGTGGGCCTTGTGGATGGGCTGGGCCAGCACGGGGTTTTATCAGGATGACGACATCACGCACCTGAATATGGCCCGCTGGGGCTGGCAGGGCAACGTGCTGTACCTGTGGCATTCGTGGGGCCGGCCCGGATTTACCGTGCCCGCCGCGCTGGCCTGGGGTTTGGGTGGGACGTTGGGCGTTCGCTGGATGAGTGCGCTGATGACGGTGGTGGCGGTGTGGTGTGCGTATCGCATTGCCCGGCGGATGGGCAGTTTGCCGTTGGCCGGGGGCAAAGCGTGGTGGGTATTAGTGCCGATGCTGATCTGGCTGCAACCCATGCTGATGCGGTTGGCTTTGACTTGTCTGACCGAAACACCGGCGTTGATGTGCCTGAGTGTGGCGGTGTGGCTGTTGCTGCGGGGGAATCTGATCTGGGCAAGTATCGCGCTGAGCCCGGCGTTTTTAGCCCGGTACGAATTGGTATCCATTCTGCCCATCTGGGGGCTGTTGGTGTACGCCCAGTATGCCCGGATGCGCAGTGTGGGATGGAAAACGCTGTGGTGGCGGGTGCGTCCGCTGGTGGCGTGTTTGCTGACGGTATGGGCGATTACCTTGTATGCGGGTGTGGATTGGTGGTATCAAATGCCGCTGGGGTATTCGCCCCGGACCATGTTTATCCGGCAATACACCGGGGAATATGGCTGGGGGCCGTGGTGGTGGTTTCTGCTGCGCTGGGTGGCGGAAGGCGCGGGCGGTGGGATCGCGGTGTTGGCGCTCGCGGGGATGTTTGTGCTGGTTTATACATGGTATCAGGAAATACGTACTGCGCTGCCGGGCGCACGGGGGCAGGCGCTGCGGACGTTATGGACCAATGAAGGGTACTGGCGCGGCGGGGTGTGTCTGGTGCTGGTGGTGTGGCTGATTTTCCTGCATTCCTTCCTTTACAACAACGGCATGTTTGAGTCGGGTGGGTATGCCCGTTTTCTGGTGCCGAATGGCGGCTTTACCGCCATTCTGGCGGCGTGGGGTTTGGCGTGTTTGTGGCAGGGATCCGTTGCGGCGTTGTGGGGTGGCGGGTTGATGCTGGCAATGGCGCTGGGGCTGGCTGCACAAAAAGAGTCCGCGATTGTGGGAATTACCGCGCTGGGGTTTGTGATTTGTGCCGCGGTATGGGCCAGTGTGCAGGGCCGGTGGCTAAGGTATATCGGCGTGGGGTTGGTGGTTTTTCTCGGGATTGCGACGGTAATTCAGGGCCGGGCACTGATTCGCCCCTTGGATACGACCCCTGATGGTGAATATATCGAGCGGGTACTTGGTCTGCGACCGGGTACGATTCCCGTGGATACCGGCCAGCGAATCGCTGAAACCGCAGCTTTTATCGCCCGGGCCCAACATCTGGAAACGCGCCCGGCCTGGACCGGCCATGTGGCGATCCCCTGCTTTTTCCCCTCGGCAACCTGTGTGGGGAGCTTTAAAGAGGCGTTGGACCGCTGGGAGCAGGCCACGCCGGGCACGCTCTATTTCTGGGAAAATAAATACGGCCTGCCCTGGCAGGGCAAGGGGCGTGATGAACGGCTGATAAAAGCCTTGGAGGCCACGGGCCGGGTGGTAATCGGGCCGATTGTGGATCGCGACAGCACGATTATCGTCTATGAAAAAGTTCTTCCCGCAACTACCGCACCCCAGTAAGATGACAGCGGTGCGGTGGGGTATTAGAATTCGGACTTGGCCGCAGTGTTGCGGCACCTAGGATGTACAGGAGTTTGCCTATATGAGCGCGAAGTTTATCGGGTTGGATCTGGGCGGTACGAACATCAAATGTGGCATCAC
>JBAXGE010000116.1:0-7187 GCA_037139555.1 Phycisphaerae bacterium | reverse complement strand
GCGTAGGCTTCCTTGACCGCGGCTTCCAGAATTTCCGCGCCTTCATGGTATTCG
This sequence comes from Phycisphaerae bacterium, assembly GCA_037139555.1. Classification (GTDB taxonomy): domain Bacteria; phylum Planctomycetota; class Phycisphaerae; order WQYP01; family WQYP01; genus JBAXGE01. The sequence goes on along the minus strand of JBAXGE010000116.1, from coordinate 7,133 downwards.
CCGCGGATGAAGATGTAGCTGGTGGCGATGCGATTGGCATAGGCCGCGATGGCGATGCCTTCCAGCAGCACATGCGGATCCCATTCGCACAGATAGCGGTCTTTAAAGGTGCAGGGTTCGGATTCGTCAAAGTTGACCGCCAGATAACGGGGGTGAATATCCTTGGGCAGGAAGGTCCACTTGGTCCCGCAGGGGAAACCTGCCCCACCACGACCGCGCAGGCCGGAATCAATGACCAGCTTGATCACCTCTTCGGGCGCGAGGCTGCGGGCTTTGTCCAGAGCGGCATAGCCGCCGGTAGCACGATAAGCCGCAAGGTTGATGCGTTTACGCTCCGCGGCGACGCCGGGGATACGCTTTAACAAAACTGGTTCACTGTAAGCCATGTTTACCTCAATGACGATATTGGCAAGCCATTCGTAGTGGCATTAGTGGTGACTGGGGCCATCCTTGGGCAGCGCCTGCAACTTGTGCACAAAGCCTTCGGGGGTCAGATAGCCGTGGATGGTGCCATTGACCAGCGCGGCGGGCGCCTGTTCACAGCACCCCACACATTCGACTTCCTGCAATGTGATCAGACCATCCTCGGTGGTTTCGCCCACTTCCAGGCCGAAGGTATCGCGGATTTTTGCCACGATGGCTTCATGCCCGAGCAATTCACACGCCAGCGACCGGCACACCTGCACCACATATTTGCCCGAAGGTTCAAAGCGGAACTCTTCGTAAAACGTGGCGGCATCCTGCACTTCGGCGGGGGCAACTTCCAAAAACGCGGCTGCTTCGTCAATCGCCTGCGGCGCGATGAAGCCGTATTCATGCATCACCAGATGAAACAGCGGCAGCAGGGCCGCACGCTTCGTGGGGTAACGGGGAAAATAGGTGGTGCGTATGGTCTCCAGCATCGCCGGTGTGAGATACGGCTCGGTGCGGGTGGGAGCATACGTTTGCAAACGATCTTTAACGATCCAAGGCATATAACCTCGCGTATCCAGAAAATTACCGGAACTTAACGATCCAACTCAGCGGCGATGATATTCAAACTACCCAGCACGGCGACCACGTCGCTCATCATGTGGCCTTCGACCATCTTGGGCAGCGTGCTCAAGTGAATAAACGAGGGCGGACGCGTGCGGACGCGATACGGACACTTGTCCCCGGCGGAAACAATGTAATAGCCCAACTCGCCATTGGCGGTTTCGTGCGAGAGGAACACCTCGCCCACGGGGGCTTCAAAACCACGGTTGGTCATGATGCCTTCAAAGTGGTGAATGAGGCCCTCAATGGAGCCATAGGTTTCGGACTTGGGCGGGAGCAGGGTCTTGCCTTCGGGTGAGGCGTTGATCGGCCCGCAGGGAATATTATCAATCAATTGGCTGATGATGCTGCGGCTTTGCTTGACCTCTTCCAGACGCACGCGGTACCGAGCGTAGCAATCGCCGGTGTGCATGATAGGTACCTTGAACTGCACGGCCGGGGCGCCTTGGCCGTCCCAGTTATCGGCATAACAAAGATAGGGCGTGTCTTTGCGGACATCGCGGGTGACGCCCGAGGCGCGGGCCAGCGGGCCGGTGACAGACCAGTTGATCGCTTCTTCTTTGGTGAAGGTGCCCACATTTTTAGTGCGGTCAATGAAAATGCGGTTGCGGTTGAGCAGGATTTCAATGTCATCAATGGCGGGGGGAAGCTGTTCGTTGATGAAGGTCTTGACCATCTGTTTGAAGATGGTGTCCTCGACATCTCGCATGGCCCCGCCGAGACGGGTCCAGGAGCAGTGATACCGGGCGCCACTGACGTATTCGATAATGTCGTAGATGCGTTCGCGTTCGTTGAAGCCGAACAGAAACGCCGTGAAGGCGCCCAAGTCCAGCCCGGCGGCACCGATGCACAACAGGTGGTTTTGGATCCGGCCCAATTCCGCCAGAATGGTACGGAGTACCGTACAACGCGGGGTGAGTTGGATGCCGAAAAGTTTTTCCGCCGCCCCGTGGAAGGCGATTTCGTTGGAGATCGGGGAGGCATAGTCCATGCGGTCCACGATGGTGACATATTGGTTGTAGTCGAGCACCTCGGCGTTCTTTTCAAAACCGGAGTGCAGATAGCCGATAATGGGCACACAGCGGGCCACCCGTTCGCCATCCAATTCCAGCAGCAGCCGGATGGTGGTATGGGTGGCGGGATGCTGGGGGCCGAAGTTCAGAGTCCAGAGTTTATCGTCGGTGGACAAATTAGGGGTAGCGGTGGGTGAATCCAGGTAGAGATCCCCGCCTTTTTCTAACGTATATGCCATAGCCTCGGGCTCCATCGTAACGTCAAATACGGCAGCGTGCGGCCCAGCCACATAGCGCCACCCCAAACCATCTGTGCAAGATGTTAGTAGGTAAATCCCTCAGTAGCAAGGCACAGGCCTGCCCAAGGCAAAAATGCCGTCAAATACCACGCGCAACGACCGTTTGGCCCGGCAGTTAGGGCTGGCCCGGGGCGGGCACAGGCGCCTTGGCCGGAGCGATGCCATATTCCGGGGCCGGAAATTGGAGCGATTTGATATAATCCGCCACCGGCTTGAGCTTGGGGTCGTTATCATTGGCGTAGCGTTGGACCAGCTTGGCATCGCCGGGATGTTTGGTCCGGGCCACGCGCGGATCAAGCAGATATTGAATAAAGAGACTGAATTCGGGCTTGGCCCGGTCCATCATGTAATTACCATCACGAACATAAGTGCTTATCGCATAGAAGTTTGCATAGTGTTCGGTAGGACGGACCGGGGTGGAATATAAGCGGAAGCCCACAGCTTTTTCCCCGCCGTGACAGGCGGCGGTAGCACAGTTCTGCAGAATCAACGGCTGGACCAAAGTTTTGTAGTTGGTCATAAAGGCCGGGTCGGCAGTGATCATAATCTTGTTGTAAAACTGGGCGGCTTTTAAGTCGGTAATCAAGCGGACTTGTTCGGTGAAGTTGGACTGGGCCGTGAATGCATCGCGGTCTTTGCGGCTCATGGTCCGATAGCGGTCGTCTTTGATCAGGATGGTATCCCAGAAATCATCTAGGGCTTTGCGTTCGATCCGCCCCTGAAGTTTATTTTTAGGATCATTCATGTCTGTGAGGCTCAGTTCCATCACTTTGATACGGTTGATATCTTCCGGCAGCAGGGTCACGGCTTTGGCGTAAACCTTGTCGGCGGGATTGGTGGTCGGTTCGGTGTTTTGGGTGGTGGAAGTACCACCGTTGGTAGGCGACTTGAGCTTGTCCGTGGCCAGTTTTTGAATGATCTGGGCATCCGCCAGGGTGGGATCAAGACTGAGGGCTTTGTTGGCCTCATTCAGCGCATCCTGATAGCGTTCCTTGGTCAGTGCCTCACGGGCGCGGCTGAAAGCTTCCCGAGCCAGGGTTTTATTATCTTTATCCGCCACAGGTGCGGTGGGTAGGCTCTGCGCCTGCAAACCAACCGCCACGCCGGTCAATAAGACCGCCGCCGATAAGCAGGTCATGACGTACATGTGCTTCTTCATCATGGTGATCCCTTCACTCAGATTCCTCTGGATAGGTCGGTATCCGGTGCCCAAGGCAACCCGTGACACATGTTCAATATAATCGGACAGGCGAAGTGCAACAAGGTGAATTATTCCCGATTCTCTTTTATTGCCGTCCGCAGGTCCGCCAGCATGGCCAGCCGCCGCAGGGAAGTCATGAACCCATAGCCCCGGTAGAGGTCCAGGGCCGGGGTATTGGCCTCATCCACGGCGATCTGCATCTCCGGGCAATTGCGGGCGACGGCCTGATGCTGGACCAACTGCATCAGCAGATGGGCCAATTTCCTGCCTCGATAGGCCGGGATGATACCTAGATACGCGACATAAAGCGTGGCCGTCTGCAAACGGTTAATCAAGACCACCCCCACCGGGCGGGGGCCGTCGGAAAGCAGATACCATGAAGCGGGGTCAAACTGCCCCACGGCTTGATAGCCGGTCATGATGTCGTCCAGCGTACGCCGACCCACTAACGCGGGGCAATCCAGCGTATCAATATAGGACTCCCCCACCGTGGCTTTGAAAACGGGGGCCAACGCCTCGGTATAGGTTTGCAGGCCATAGTCGGGGGGTAATGTAGGCAACTCCGCATGGCCGGGGGTGAGTCGTTGGAGCATGACCAGAGTGCCCAAGGTTTCCAGCCCGGCGGCGGTGAGAAAGGGCACCAACGGTTGGTCGTCGAGTTCCAGTTGCATCTCGGCAATATGGCAGCCGGCAGTCTGGGCCGCACGGCAGGCGGCAATCACACAGGCGGTGGCGGCCTGACGGGCCTGGTCGGTGGTGGTAGGAGCGACATAGATTACCGCAGCCCGGCCGGGCAAGAGGGTCCACAGGCTGCTGGCCAGCGGTTGACGTTTACAGCGAACCAGAAACTGACGACTGAGATCAAAGGGGATGTCGTCACTGGTCAGGAAATGGGCGACGATCTGCTCGGTTTGCGGTTTATCCAATGGACCGTAACGCGGCCGCCGCAGCAGCGTGGCCAACGCCATGGGGCGTAATTTGGGGGTGACGGCGTCGAGCCGCTGGTCAGCGGGTAATTGGGGCACGGTTATCATGGGGGCGGAGTCTTGGTTGGGGAGTTGGCGAGTAATTGTTGGGCCGCGTGCAGGGCCGTTGCGCGGTCGGCGAAAGCGCCTTCGAGTTGCTGATCGTATAAGCCATCCAGCCAGGCCTTGAAGACCGGCCCGGGGGCGGCGCCGAGTTGCTGCAAGTCGTGACCATTGACGTAGGGGACGGGGCTGACCTCCCCTGAGCATAATTCCTGCACCCGGGATTGGATTGCCGTCCAGAGTTCCGGAGCCAGGTCCGCAGCCAGTAACATCGCCAATAACGGCCAATAGGACTGGGCCAGCAGCCGCTTTTGCCGGCACAAACGCAGCGCGTGGAAATCACGGCCCGCTGCCAATTGGGATAGCAGGAATACGACCTGATCGTAAAGTTCGTTGGAGAGGCACAACTGCCGACGGAACTGGGCCAGCAAGGTGGCATGGTCCCCCACTTCGCCATGGGTCAGGTCCAGCCACATGGCGATGAGTACGACAGGCAGCGGAGTTGCCTCGGGCAGACGCCCCACCCGCGGCCAGGAACATCCGCGCGACGCGGTCAGCAGATCAAGCGGGAAGCAATAGCGCAGAAGTTCGAGCTGTTCCAGCCAGTACAGCGCGCGCAGCCGGGACGGGTGTTCCAGCATGGCCTGCACTTCCATGGTGATACGTTCGAGACTGATGCCGGTGAGGCGCGGGGCAAAGGTACGAACGGCCTCGGAGGTTTCAGGGGCGATGGTGAAATCGAGTTTAGCGGCGAAGCGGGCAGCACGGAGCAGACGCAGATAATCTTCTGCAAAACGCCGGGCGGGTTCGCCGATGCAACGCAGGGTGCGGGATTGAATATCGCGTTGGCCAGCGACGTAATCTATGACAGTATCGGCGAGGGGATCGTAGAACAAACCGTTGCAGGTGAAATCGCGGCGCTGGGCGTCGGCCTGCGGGTCGGCGAAGATGACCTCGTCGGGACGCCGGCCATCGCTGTAATCACCATCGCGCCGGAAGGTGGCCACCTCAATGGCGTGGTCACCCATCTGGACCAATACCACACCAAAAGCGATGCCGACCTTGCGGGCCCGGCGGAACAGCGCCAGTACCTGCGGTGGTGTGGCGGAGGTGGCAACATCGTAATCATGCGGCGCACGCTGCATGATGCGATCGCGCACGCAACCACCGGCCCAATAGGCAATATAGCCGTGGCTTTGGAGTTTGCGCACAATCTCGAGCGCGCCCTGCTGGGCATCAGAGTTGGCCGGGGCCATGGATTGGGCCATAAAAATCGCCACCTTTGTCTATGTGGAGATCAGGCTTTACGGGCACCGGGCTTGGTCGGCTCGGGCTTCGCGGCTTCGGCTTTGGGCGTTTCAGCCTTGCCATCGGTTTCCACGATAATCGGGCAACGCTTGGCCAGAACCTTGGCCCGGATTTCGGCCATAACCGCGGGATTATCCTTGAAGAATTTGCGGGCCTGTTCGCGCCCCTGGCCCAGCCGCACGGAACCATAGCTGTACCAGGCGCCGGCCTTTTCCACGACATTATCTTCGGCGGCGAGATCCAGCAGGTCGCCTTCGATGCTGATACCGGAATCGAACAGAATATCCACTTCACTTTCCCGGAACGGGGGCGCGATTTTGTTTTTGACAATCTTCACCCGGACGCGGTTGCCAATGATGCTTTCGCCTTCCTTGATCGGGCCGATGCGGCGGATATCAATGCGGACGGAGGAATAGAACTTCAAAGCGCGGCCGCCGGTGGTGGTTTCGGGACTGCCGTACATGACGCCGATCTTTTCGCGAATCTGGTTGATGAAGATGACCAGCGCCCGGGACTTGCTGACCGCACCGGTTAGCTTACGCATGGCTTGGCTCATCAGACGGGCTTGCAGACCGACCATCGAATCGCCCATTTCACCGTCAATTTCAGCTTTGGGAATCAGGGCGGCTACAGAATCCACGATGATGGTATCCACGGCGTTGGAGCGGACGAGATGCTCGACGATTTCGAGCGCCTGCTCGCCGGTATCGGGCTGGCTGACCAGTAGGGTCTGCAGGTCCACGCCCAGACGCTTGGCCCAGGTCGGATCGAGGGCATGTTCGGCATCAATAAAGGCGGCCACCCCGCCGGCCTTTTGGGCCTCGGCGATGATGTGCAAACAGAGGGTGGTTTTACCGGAGGATTCCGGGCCGAATACTTCGCAAATGCGGCCCCGGGGCATGCCCTTACCGCCCAGCGAAATGTCCACACTCAGCGCCCCGGTGGAGACGCCATCAATGGCGAGGGGATTGACCCCATCCATCCGCATGATGGTGCCCTTGCCAAAGGTCTTTTCGATGTGGGATAACGCGTGCTGCAGGGCTGATTGACGCTGGGCATCCTGTGCGGGAGTGAGTTCTTTGGCCACGGGCGATTCCTCCAAGAAGCGTAACTCAAGGGCATCGTTTACCAGCCTCTGATGGCCAAGGTTTTGGCCCCCGATCAGGACTGCAATATCCGACCACTTGCGATGTTTGGAGTATACCAAACAAAACCAGAACGTCAAGTGTGGATAACTTTTGTCTGGGGA
>JBAXGE010000115.1:0-7212 GCA_037139555.1 Phycisphaerae bacterium | reverse complement strand
GGCGAACCCACCACGTATCCGCACTTTCTGGAAGTCTGTCAGCGTGCGGTGGCCGTGCGCGATGCTCTGGGGCTAACGGATGTGAAGATGGTGGTGATTACCAATGCCACGATGTTTCATCGCCCCGGTGTGCAGGCGGCGCTGGCGTATCTTGACGCCCACCAGGGGGAAATCTGGGCCAAGCTGGATGCCGGGACCGCGGCTTATTACGATCTGGTGGATCGGACCAGTGTCCCGTTCTGGCAGGTGCTGGATAATATTTTGACTTGCTGCCGGGCGCGGCCGACGGTGATTCAATCGCTGTTCATGCGGGTACACCGCCACGCCCCCGATGAAGCGGAGATCGAGGCCTATGTCGGGCGCTTGCACGATATCATTCAGGCGGGTGGGCACATCACACTGGTGCAGGCCTACACGGTAGCCCGGCAAGTGACCGAGGCGTATGCCACCGCACTGATCCAGACGGAATTGGAAGCCATTGCCGCGCAGATTCATGCCCGGTTGCCCGGCCTGCCGGTGGAAGTCTATCCCTGATGCGGTTACAGGCCGCGCCGCTTGAGCGATCGTCCCATAATATAGTCCCCCAGACGCGGCCAGAGCGTGGCCATGACCAACGCATAGCGCGAGGCCCAATGTGGCCAGAGTTCCGGCTTGGGGTGCTGCATCAAATGGACCATTTTTCGTGCCACGGTGGCGGCCGTTTGGGCGCTGCCGAGACCAGAGGTTTTCATCTGGCTGCGGTCGGAGGCGACGGTGAAAAAATCAGTCTCGGTGGTGATGGGATGCACGCTGCTGACTTTGATGCCGTATTGTTTAAGCTCCACCCGGGCGGCTTCGCACAGGGATAGCTGGGCAGCCTTGGTCATGGCATACGGGCCGAAGAACGGCAAGCCCCGCCGGGCGGCGGCGGACGACGTGGCGATGATATGACCGCTGCGCTGCTGGATCATCACCGGCGTGGCCGCGGCCATGGCGTACCAGGTGCCCTTTACATTCACATCCACAATTTCATCAAACTGGGCTTCGGTGGTTTCATGGACGGCACCGAGAAATCCAAACCCCGCATTGGCGACCATGATATCGAGCCGTTGCCAGGTAGTGACGGCGGTAGTAACCAGCGCCTCCACTTGCGCCCGCTGCGCAACATCGCAGGCCTGCACGATCACTTCGCTGCCCATCTGTCGGCACTGCGCGGCCAGCGTTTCCAACCGCTCCACCCGTCGTGCGGCGAGGATCATGCGTACCTGAAATGGGGCAAGGGCCAGCGCCAGCGCCTGGCCGATGCCTGCCGAAGCGCCGGTGATGATGATCACTTTTTGGGTCAGGTCAACCATAGTCACTCCCGTGCCAATGGCGTTATTCTACCCCACGGACAGAATTCCGGTTAGTTAAACAGGAAGTGTGCGATGTCGCCATCTTTGAAGATGTAACTCTTGCCTTCGCTGCGCATCCGGCCGGCGGCTTTGATGGCCGCTTCGCTCTTGTATTCCATCAGGTCGTCGAAGTGATAGATTTCCGCGCGGATGAAACCTTTTTCAAAGTCGGTGTGGATCACGCCGGCGGCCTGTGGGGCGGTGGCCCCGACGGGAATCGTCCAGGCGCGGACTTCGATCTTGCCGGCGGTGAAATAGCTTTGCACCCCGAGCATGGTATAGGCCGCCCGGGCGAGTTTGTTCAGCGATGGTTCGGTCATACCCAGATCATGCAGCATACTGAGGCGGTCTTCGGGCGCCAACTCGGCCAGTTCGGCTTCCAGCTTGCCGCAGACCACCACCACGGTGGAGCCTTCTTTGGCGGCGTGGGTCTGGACCTTCTGGACCAGCGGCCCCTTGCCTTCGGGATCGGTTTCATCCACGTTGGCCACGTAGAGCACTTTTTTAGCGGTCATCAGTCCCAGAATCTTGATGAATTTCACTTCGTCGGGCTTGTCCAGCCCCAGTGCCCGCACCGGCTTGCCGGTTTCGAGCCCCGCGAGGATTTTCTCCAGCAGGGCGGTGGCGAAAATCGCTTCCTTGTCACCGCTCTTGGCGGCCCGACGCTGCTTATCAATCACCTTGGTGACGGTTTCCAGATCGGCGAGAATCAGTTCGATATCAATGGTCTCGATATCGCGAATGGGGTCCACCGCGCCGTCCACATGCATGATGTCGCTGTTTTCAAAGCAGCGGACCACCTGCAGGATGGCGTCCACTTCGCGGATGTGGGACAGGAATTTGTTGCCCAGACCTTCACCCTTGCTGGCGCCGCGGACAATGCCTGCGATATCCACAATCCGCAGCAGCGCGGGCACCAGACGATCCGTGGGGATGTATTGCTGGATCCGGGCCATGCGCGCATCGGGCACATTGACCACGCCGACATTGGGCTCGATGGTGGCAAAGGGGTAATTCGCCGCCAAGGCATTGGCCGAGGTCAGCGCGTTAAAAATGGTGCTCTTGCCCACGTTCGGTAAACCAACAATCCCAACTTCCATGCGTCCATCCTTTAGGCTCTAGTTTCGGAGTCTGAAGGCGGAAAGAATACGCGAAAAGCGCATATTTTGCACACCCGACACCGTAAATAGCACCTGAGTCTACGCGAATCGCGCCTGAAGGGGGGCTTTGTTCGTGCGATTCACCTTTGCGGGGGTTGGGTGTGAGTCCGATTCGCAGCATAGCAGAAAAAATCGTAAAGATTATTGGTATCCATCACATGGCTGCGGACAGATGGATTCTTGACGGATAGGAGGAGTGGCTTTATTCTACTGGTTCGAGTCGCGATGGGTTTGTTACCGATTGGAATCACGATGCAGCTTATTGATTGGGTGTTCACGTTCTTGCCGTTGGTGGTGATTTTGGGCTTTGCCTTTTACACCCGTCGGTTTGTGCAGGGCGTGGCGGACTATATGTCGGCCGGACGCTGTGCGGGACGTTATTTGATGTGTAATGCCCGTGCCGAAGCCGACTCAGGTTTGAGCAACGCGGTGGCGAATTTTCAGTCAATCGCAGTAGCAGGGTTCGTGATGAGTTGGTGGGGGGTCCTCTCGGCCCCATTGTTTCTGATATTGGGGATTGTGGGTTTTGTGACCTATCGGTATCGCGAGACGCGGGTTTTGACCCTGCCACAGTTTTTTGAAGTGCGCTATAGCAAGAATTTCCGGTTGTTCATGGGCCTGCTGGCCTTTTTGGCGGGGGTGCTGAATTATGGCATATTCCCCGCCGTGGCGGGTAAATTTTTTGTGGCGTTTCTGCAATTGGACCCGACTTTGGCCCAATGGGGTATGCCCTGGATGCGGACCGATATCGCCATTATGGCGTCGTACATGACCTTTACGCTGGTGATGATGTTGACCGGTGGGCAAATCACCCTGATGGTCACCGATTGCCTAGAAGGTATTTTTTCGCACGCCATTTACCTGCTGATCGTAATTGTCCTGCTGTGGTTGGTGCCGTGGGGCAAAATTACCTGGTGGCTGACTTCAGGGGGACCAGACAAGTCGCTGATCAATCCGTTCGACGCCTTCAAGGTCAAGGATTTCAATATCTATCTGTGGCTGATGGGCCTGTACATCGGGGTCTATATCACGATGGCCTGGCAGAATCGCAGTGGGTTCAATTCCGCCGGCCGGACCCCACATGAAACCCGCATGGGTGGGGTGCTGGGACACTGGCGCGGGTACGCGCGTGCGCTCATGCTGACCGTGCTGGTAATTTGTGCGCTGACGTATCTGAAGCATCCGGATTATGTGGCCCAAAGCACTTCCGCCAACCACCAGATCACGCAACTTCTGGACGAACAAATGGGTGAGAAAATGCGGGTGGAGATCGGCGTTGTACGCACCTCACTGACGCAAATCCAAACGCAGATTGTTCCTGCTGCCACCCAAATTACGGCGGTGCCAGCGCCCAAGGAGGCCCTGCTGGTTCAGCTTGAACAACTGCGGGCGCAAATCAAGCAGTTGCGCACGAGACCCAATGAGGAATCCGCCATGTCCGCGGCCACATCGGGTCAACTCGGGGTTTTGCAGGCCAAAGTTGATAAAATGCAAAATGAGGTCGAGCAGACACTCACCCAGGTGGAAGTGCCCATTGCGCTGAGCCATATGTTGCCCGGAGGGGTCAAGGGATTGTTTGTATTGGTGATGATTATGGGGCTGATGGCGGCCGATGCCAGCCACATGCACTCCTGGGGCAGTATTTTGGTTCAAGATGTGGTGCTCCCGCTGCGCGGCCGGCCCATGGCGCCAAACCGTCACGTTTGGACTATCCGTTTCGCCCAGATCGGCGTGGGAGTCTTTGCCTTCTGCTTCAGCATTTTATTCAAGCAAACCCAGTATATTTGGATGTGGTGGGCGATTACCGGGGCGGTGTTCCAAGCCGGTGCCGGAGCGGTCATCATCGGTGGTTTGTACTGGAAGCGTGGCACTGCCGCCGGAGCTTGGGTCGCCGGGATCCTCGGGGCCGTGCTTTCACTGTTCGGCATTCTGGCCGATACGCAAGTGTGTCAATGGTTGACGGCGCTGGGCCATTTCATCGGTTGGGAAAGTTTGCCGGCCAATGCCGTTACCATCAGTTTTCTGATTATGGTCATCGTGCCGGTGTCCTATGTGGTGGTTTCGCTACTGACGCCCACGGAAGCGTTCAATATGGATCGGATGCTGCACCGTGGCATCTATCGGGTGGCCAGCGATACCGTGGAAGCTCCCCATCGGCCGCGGGGATTTATTGGCCGGATTCTTGGCTTTGACGATAACTTCACACTGTGGGATAAACTCGCGGCGGGCGGGATTTTCTGGTGGACGATGTTCTGGTTGGCGATTACTTTGGTGGGTACTGTTTGGAACTGCTGGCGGCCCATCTGTCGTGGCTTGGGGCTGGGTGGCCCAATTGCGGAACTGCTGCAGCCCTGGTCGCAGGATTGGTGGTTGACCTACTGGTTGATCTCCGGTCTGATTTTACCCTTTGTGATCTCGGCCGTTACCTTCGTGTGGTTTGGGATCGGTGGTTTTAAAGATTTGAAACTCTTTTTCCACGCGCTGCACACCATGACCCGGGATCATGAGGATGACGGCCGGGTGGTGGCCCATAAGCCAACTGAGTCCCCTGATCCGGCGGTACCATCCCCGGTAGCGTCAGCCCCCACGGACCCAACCGCGAAGCATTGAGATCGGACCGGCACGCACATGAATAACGTATTGGGCAGACGAACCGCTTGTCTGATCGGTATAGGCTGTGTGTGGGTGGCTGTTTATTGCGGTTGCACCTGATCACAATAAACCTTGAGCACCGACGGCGCCAACCGTACCACTTCGGTGCGCAGCGGTTGGCGTGGTTGTTTGGGTGTGATGACAATGGCCCAGTGGGTATTACTGGCAGGCGAGGGCAGGGGGTCATAGAGCATCAGAATGCGGTCCTGGCCAACCACGCTCAAGCCCGTGGGGAGATAGACCAGATTCCGCTGGCCGTAGGGGCTGGTTAATTCCAGCGTGTGATCCACCCCAAGTAAATCATTCAGTTCGGGGGGGACATCCCCATGTTGACTGTAATACAGCAGCAGGGCGCCGCTGATGTCCTGAAAACGCACTGCGGCCAAATCTTCATCCAGTTTGGAGGGCAGCGCGATTGGTGCAGCATTGGCTGGCGCTGGCGTGGCGGTGGGCGTGGTATCACATGCCACCAACGTCGCCAGACCCAGCAGCAGACCTGCAAGTAATAGTTGACGCATAATCTGGCTCCGTTATCTGGGCGGTACCGGTTGTGTGGTCGCCGGCTGCGTGGCGGCCGGTTCCGCGGTCCGCTGCATACCCTGTATGTGTTCGTTAAAGGTCTCCGTCGAAATCGCGTTGGGCACCAGTTTGGTCCGATTCAAGTCTTCCGTGGTGATCCCCTGCAGATGCTCCGGCTGGCGGGCCACCAGTGGAGTCAGGAAGATGAGAAGTTCGGTCTTTTCCTTCTTCTTGGTGGTGCTCTTGAACAATTCGCCCAGCCAGGGAATATCCCCCAGCAGCGGAATCTTGCTGACCGTATCGGTCACCCGATCCTGCATCAGCCCGCCGATAATAATGGTCTGGCCATCCTTGATCGCCACCCGGCTCTGGGCGGAACGTTTGTCAATCACGGGCACTTTCACCCCTTCCTGAATGGTCACGGTCTGACTGCTGACCTGAGAAATTTCCGGGGCAACATCCATGATGACCAGCCCGTCGGGATTGATATGCGGCGTGACGTTCAGAATAATGCCCACGTCCTGATAAGTCACGCTGTTGACCACATTGCCGTTGCTGGTGATGTTCGAGGAGGTGATGAACGGTACCGATTGACCGACCAGAATCGAGGCGAGTTGGTTGTCGGAAGCGAGGATGGACGGCCGCGACAATACATCCAGCTTGCCATTGGTGGCCAGTGCCTTGAGTGCCATGGTGAAATTGCTTTCTACCACCGAGGCAACCAGTCCGCCCGGGGTGCCGGTGGCGACGGCATTGCTGATGGCCGAGGCGATGGCCATGTCGCTGCCCCCGGTGGCGCCATTTCCGCTGGGGCGTTTGTTGAGAATGGAATATTCGATGCCGATATCGGAGCTGTCTGTGTGGGTGACCTCGGCCACCAGCACTTTAATCAGTACCTGGGGCACATCGCGGTCCAGTTGGGCGATCATGTCCTTAACGCGGGTCTGGTATTTGGAACTGGTGGTGATCAGCAGCGAATTGGTATCGGGCTCCGCCACGACATAGACCTGGCCCACCAGATCACTGTTGGCTTTGGCCAATCCCGACACGCTGGAGGCCAGCCCGCTATTGCGCGAATTATTGCCCCCGAGGGTGGAGCCCAGCGCACTGGTATTGCGGCTGCCAGTATTCCCGGTACGGCCGGAACTGCCGGAGCCGCTGTTGCCAAAGCCCCCGATTGAACTGGTGCCCAACGGCTGGAAGTTATTGCTGCGATTGGTGTTGGTACCGCTGGTGGAGCCCGACGTGGAGTTGCCAAAAAAACCATTCAACACAGATTGCAGATTCTGCGCTTTGGCATTCTTCAGGGGATAGATGAAGAAACTGGTGTCCTGAATGGGATCGGAATCCAACTTTTTCACCAGTCCATCAATGGTTTCCAGCGTTTCCGCCGGTCCCACGACCACCAGCGTGTTGGTGCGATCATCGGAGGATGCGGTTACTTTGCCCCCGCGGGTGATGGCGCTGTCGGTGCCGGTGGTGCCGGTCCCACCCGCCCCGCCTACGCC
>JBAXGE010000114.1:0-7276 GCA_037139555.1 Phycisphaerae bacterium | reverse complement strand
GCAAGAGTTACCAGATGGATTATCGCCGTGATGGGCGCGAAGCCATCACCGAAGCCCAGTTGGATATCGCACAAGGCGCGGACATGCTGATGGTCAAGCCGGGCTTGCCGTATCTGGATATACTGGCCACACTGCGGCAGCAATGTGATGTACCGCTGGCGGCGTATCACGTATCGGGTGAGTACAGTATGTTGCAGGCCGCGGCGGCGAAGAACTGGATTGATTTGCAGGGTACCGCATTGGAAACGATGTACGCCTTTAAGCGTGCGGGTGCGGATTTCATCATCACTTATCTGGCTGGCACGCTGGCCGGTTGGCTGCGCAGCCCATGATCCAGTGGCGTCAGATTCTCAGTAAAACCGATCTCGCGGCCGGGGCTGCGCTGGTGCTGCTGGGCAGTGTGCCTGTGTTCATCAGTCTGTGCGGCGGGCGCACCGGGCCGGTGCCCAGTGCCCAATACGTGGCCGGGAGCGGGTTCTGGTTGTTGCTGATTTATTGGTTCGCGGCACTTGTTTGGAGCGTTCGGCTGGCGCAGCGGCCGGGTGATTTCCGTGCGGTCATGGTGCAATTGACCGTGACCTGGAGTGTGAATGTCGCGCTGTTAGCTTGTCTGCCCGACGGTTTGAGTCTGGCCACGGGGTTGAAAGTATGGCTCTTGGGTCTGGGGGTGGTGGCGGGCTGGCTGGCCGCTACCGCTAGCGCGGCGCGGTGGCATGTGAGTCTCGGGGTATTGCTGTGGTTGCTTTTGGGGGTGTGGGGTCTGGGTTATCCGGTGACCTGTTTGCCGGTGTTGCATGCCGTTGGGGCAGCGGGCAGTCCGTGGCTCAGTACCAGCCTGACTTGGACCAGTCCTGCGCTGGCGCTGCTGGGGGCACTGAGTCCGCAACATCCGTTCGTCTGGACGCAAACCAATCTGATGTACACGTTGACCGCATTTGGGCAGGATATTGGATTAAGCCTGCCACCGTGGGGAATCACGTTGGGCAGTTATGGGTTGGTAGCATTGCTCTGGGGTATGTATAACCTTTGGCCATGGCGTCGCAAAACGATTTAACGGTCTTTAATAATTTTATAACAGTCAGATTTTTTACTAGTCCCACAGCAACCTCCGGGCTACGATTTATCATACCGAGAAAGGGTATGGTAACGCTGTGAACAGAGGTAATCAGGTCTTCCAGTTTCGTCCCGCCTGGGATTTGTCCGTCTACTTTGACGGTGCCTGCCCGCTGTGTATGCGCGAAGTGAACTATTACCGTCGGCATGATAACTCCGGCCATATCCGCTGGGTGGATATTGCCGCGCCGGATTTTGACGCTGTAGAGGAAGGACTTGATCCCAAACGCGTGCATGAAGTGATGCATGTGAAAAATTACCGAGGGCGGGTATACACGGAATTGGATGCCTTTCTGGCAATTTGGCGGGTGCTACCCCGCCAACGCAAATGGCGTTTTTTAAAGATCATCGTACGCACGCCGGGGATTTACTGGTTACTGACCAAGCTGTATCGCCTGTTTGCGCGGAATCGCTACCGACTTACCGGGCGCTGCCGCAATGGCGACTGCACCATTACGCCGCATCAGCCAGCCTGACTTGCCACCTGTGTTGCTACCCTATAAGCTGTAGACCTTATTCATGCGAGGTCTACTTATGTATTTGGGCGCTGCCTGGTATCCGGAACAATGGCCGAAACGCCGTTGGGTGACTGATCTACAACTCATGCGCGAGGCGGGTTTTAACGTCGTCCGCGTGGCGGAATTTGCCTGGAGTGCGTTGGAACTGCGGGCTGGTGAATACCAACTGGACTGGCTGGCCGAAGCAATTGATCTGGCCGCCCAGCATGGTTTGGAAACCGTCATCGGCACCCCCACCGCCACCCCGCCGTCATGGTTGACGGCCCAGCATCCCGATATTCTGCCGGTCCGTGAAAATGGCCAGATTCAGCGCCATGGCGAACGCGGCCATTACAGTCCTTGGAATCCCACCTATCGGCAATATTGTGCCCAAATCGCTGCGGCGCTGGGCCAGCGCTTTGGCCAGCATCCCGCCGTCCTCGGTTGGCAGACTGACAATGAGTTCTGGTCTTCCGCCCGGGGGCCCAACGAGTTGGCTGATTTTCAGGCCTATTTGCGCGCGGAATACGGCACGCTGGAAGCGCTGAACGCGGCTTGGAGCACACGTTATTGGAGTCAGGAATATTTCGCCTGGGAGCACATCCAATTCCCCGCCGGTTATCCCAATCCCGCACTCGCCATGGCTTTTGCCAATTGGGCATCTCAGGTCACACGGGCATTCCAGAAAGTGCAGATTGACGCCCTGAAGCCGCTGCTGCGGCCGGGCCAGTTCATCACCCATAATTTCCATCCGCATGACTTACTCGACCGTTGGGTCATTACCCAGGACTTGGACTTCCCCAGTTGGGACGCGTACCCACATCCCAAGACGCGGGAATTCACCCATGAACGGGTGGGACTGGATACCGACCGGATTCGCGGCATGGGGCCGGGGCGACTGTGGATTATGGAAACCCAGCCCGGCTTTGTGAACTGGCAAACGGTGAATGTGGCCAATCGGCGCGGCCAAACCAGCGCCATGGCGTGGTCCATGATCGGCCACGGTGCGGAGGCGGTGCTGTATTGGCAGTGGCGCTCGGCCCCGAGTAATCAGGAGCAATATCACGGTGCCATTCTGCAACAGGATGGCACCCCGCGCCCATTGTATGCAGAACTGGCCGAACTAGGCGCGGATCTGGCCACCGCCACACCGTATCTGACCGGGGCCACGAAAGCTGCGGAAGTGCTGTTGCTTGACCGCTGGATTGATCGGCAAAACCTGCGCCGCCAACCCCACCACCAGGATTATGAGCCGGTCGAACACACACTGGAATCGTATAACGCACTGCGTCACCTGGGCTACGATGTGGACGTCGCGGATCGTTGGGCGGTTTTGCGTAGTTATCGCCTGATCGTGGCGCCGCGGCTGAATCATCTGACCACCCCCATGGCGGAAAGCCTGACGACCTGGGTTCAGGCGGGTGGACATCTCCTGCTGGGTGCACGCTCGGGGATGAAAAATGAAGTCAGTGCCCTGTGGGAACTACGGCAACCCGGTCCGTTGAGCGAGTTACTCGGCGCCGGCGTGTGGGAATATTACGCCTTATCGGAACCGCTGCAACTTCAGGGGCCACTGGGTACCGGCCAAGCACACACCTATGCCGAATGGCTGCAACCACAGGCCCCGGATGTCGAAGTGGTGCTCCGCTATGGCGCGGAACATTCCTGGCTGGCCCAGCAACCCGCTCTGGTCACCCGGCGGGTGGGTCAGGGCCGCATCAGCTATCTGGGCGCCTGCGTGGATGCGCAATTGAGCAAGTCCATCATGCTCTGGGCCACCGAACTAGCCGGGGTGAAACCGCTGCTGACTGAAGTGCCCGCCGGAGTGGAAGTATCCCAGCTCATCGGCCCCAAGGGTCCGGTATTGGTGGTGATCAATCACGGCACGACGCCAGTAACCGTAGCACTGCCTCAGGAATATCGCGATCTGTTGGGTAAAACACCAGCCGCCAAAGTCATCACATTAACAAATCAGCAGGTGGCACTACTAGTAACCACCACCTGATCCAAACCTGATAACCCAAAACAACACCCCGGTGCGAACCCTCTGTTCGCACCGGGGTGTCTATGTTATAGGCGTTTGTTTAATCGTTCAGCGGTATTCGATCACTTCACTCGCCGGGTAGCGAACCTTGGCGAGATTGGCGTATTTGTCAGCACTGCTGCGATAGCCCAAGGCGCAGGCCATGACGGTGGCGAATTCGCTGTTGTCCAAGCCCAGAATGTCGTCGTAAGCCAGGGGATCGAGCCCTTCCATGGGACAGGCATCCACCCCCAGCAATGCTGCGGCGGTCATCAGGTCGCCCAGTGCGATATAGGATTGCCGCGCGGCCCATTCCTGCGCGACGGCCCCGCGCGGTCCGTGCACCACATCGCCCAGGATCATATCGCGGTAAAATTTGATGGATTCGACGGTAATCCCGCGAACTTCGGCGGTGCGTTGGATAAAACGGTCCACCTGCGCTTCAGTCATCTTGCGCCGAACCGCAAAAACCACGTAATGCGAACATTCGGTGACTTGCGCCTGATTCCAACTGACGGTCTGGAGTTTTTGCCGTAGCGCCGCGTCCTGAATCACGATAAACTTCCAGGGTTGCAGGCCGTAACTCGAGGGGGATAAGACCAGCGTTTGCGCCAAGGCCTCCCAAGTCTCCGTCGGCAGCTTCCGACTGAGATCAAAACGCTTGGTGGCATAACGCCAATGCAACTGTTCCAGCAATGCGGTTTCACTCACAACGGCCATAATTGCCTCCTTTGTTGTGCAGGATTATAGGCTGTATTGTGATTGGCATCTTTAAGCAGCGCCGGAATCGCGTTAACCATCCCAAGTCATCTGCCCTTGGTTTACTTTGCCCCGTGCGCTTCGGACCATGCGGCACGTAAGGTTTTTTCCACAGCCAGAACCGCCCGGGCATTTTGCAGGGCGATCAGATCCACCATACTCATTGTTTCTTCTTTTACATCCACACCGGCGGCACCGGAGGTTTTTTCCTTGAACGCGAAATACGCTGCTGGATCAAAGGTTTGATTGGCAAAGGCCGGGATGGACGCATGTCCGACCAGAGGCAAATATTGATGGCCTTGACGTAGGATTTCATAGGCATATTCAAAACCCTTACCACTAGCAAAAGACGGCACTGGTTGGGTGGTGGCGACCGCTGTAGCGGGCTGCGTGGTCGGTGCGCTCACCTCGGCCGGTGCGGTCCACGCGCCCGGAGCCGGGGTCGGAATCAGGGCAATCTTGCCGGCATCCAATAAAGTCAGGTTGGCCTGAAGTTTGGTCCAGAACTCGCGCCGGAAGCTTTTACGTGGTTCTTCGGCGTTCTCAAATAGCTGATGCTCGATGGCACCATGCGGATCAATCGCGCGGCTATCCGATTTATAGCTGATGGACTCGGTGCCATCGGCCTGGATCGTCTTTACGGTATGGACACCCTTAACCTTTTCAGCCAAATACGACAGACTCTTGAAATCAATCGTGGAGTGGTGCGGTTGGTGACAATCTTCCAGATAATGGGCCAGAAAGCCCGCCGCATTCAACGCCACGGCAGCATCGGCAACTTTATCACCCGGCCCCATGGCTTTGACCAAACGGGCGTATTGTTCGGGCACGCGGAATACCACATAACCACCGATTTTATAACGCGGATCGGCGGGATTGCGGGAAATATCTTTAAGCTCCGGAACCTGCGGTATGATCTGATCAGGTAATACCTTGTAAACCGGGTCGGCACAAAATACTTCCAGATCGAGGAAGTGCATTTTATTTTCCGGAGCACCATATGGCACGATTTCTTTTTTCCCTGCAGGCATGCCCTGGATACGATCCGGCAGCGTGGCCACGCCATCAAAACCCGTAAGATATTGATCCGGCTCCGCACCCACAATTTCCCCGGTGGCCATATTTTCACACGCGGTCAGATCCGCTTTCATGTGGGCTTGTAGAAAATCTTTCAGACCTTGCGGTGCAGTCGGATCCTGTATGATGCGCAGACATGCCAAACGGGTTATCAGAATATGCCCCTGATGGCTCCACGCCCATGCGTGCATGGGCAGTAAAGCAAGCAGGATCACCACCAACGCCAGAATCAGCCTACGTAATCGCAACATGAGGACCTCTCGGCAAAGATAAAGCGAAACCAGGGACCATTCATTATAGTCCAGCCATGTTCAGGTATGATGAGCGCAGCCGCATTGAATCATAGCAGCTTATCGCAACCGGGTACGGAACATGGCGGAAACAGCGTTAGCGCCGGGCGGGGATTTCTTTCTTGAAAATCAGCAGATAATTGAAGCCGCGCAGGAAGAAGTTTCCCTCGATGGCGGCGGTATGCCAATGGTTGCGTTTCATGGTGCGGTTGTGCCGGACCACGGCAATGATATCTACCGGTTTGAAATGCTGCCGAAGCAGGGCAAATAGTTCAAACCCCAATGGCATGAACGGCTGGCCCTTTTTGAAGGAATCACTGACATAAACCGCCAGATAACGCCGATCGCGTAAAATCCGGTTGATTTCGGCGAACACCTGCGCCATCGCCGCATAGTAGGGATTCTGGCCGCGCTGATCCGTCAGGGTGGGGTTGGCATCCAATTTTCCGATACAACGCGGGTCGTCGGAATATTCCACATGGGTGGAATACGGCGGGTCCATGAAGACAAAGTCTGCACTCGCATTCGCCAAGGGTAATTTGCGGGCATCCGCCTGCTTGATATCCTCACGCCGGGGCACCAGATCAAAGCCCACCGCCGCACGCTTTAATTCCCGGGCCACATCGAGTGTCGTGCCCGAGCCACAGAACGGGTCCACCACCTGATCATTTTCCCGGGTATAGCGCTGGAGCAATTGCCAGATCACCCACGCGGGGGTGGCCCCGACGTAGTCCTTATCGCCGTGGGGTTCGCGCCCGTAGTCCTGCGAAGGGTATTCCCACAGGGAGGTGGACATCAGACTCAGAGGCGGCTTGGGATGCATAAAATCAGTCTTTAGCGATAGTTGGTAAATTGCAGAGCGACTTCCTGCGGCTTGGCCTTTACGGCGGCGATCACGGTCTGCAAGTCGTCGAGTTTGGGACTGACCACCCGCAGGGCTTCGCCTTGGATCTGCACTTGCACCTTCAGCCCCATGTCTTTGATGGATTTTTGCAGGCTTTTGGCGGTTTCGCGGTCAATGCCCTGCTTGAGTTTCAGCTTGTGCCGGAGTGTCTTGTGGGTAGCTTGTTCCACTTTGGCCGTGCGGTCCAGACAGCGGGAATCCACCCCGCGTTTGGTGAGTTTGCCGATCAGGACTTCCATCACCGCGTTCAGTTGCGGTTCGTTGTCCGCCGTGATGGTGATGGTTTTTTCTTTTTCGTCCGCCGCGCCGATGGCCGCGGTCGAACCGCGAAAATCGTAGCGGGTGCCGATTTCTTTTTGCGCCTGAATGATGGCGTTGTTCAGTTCCATCCAGTTGATTTCACTGACGATATCAAACGAATGATTGTCGGCCATAATCGGACTCCCGGTTTGGTGCCAAGGTTGGGATTAGTGACTGTGCGCTGCGGCATCGTGGCCGGTACCATGGCCATGATCTGGCTCGGGCGGCAGAGCCGGGGTCAGGTGCCGGATAATCGGTCCCAACACCGCCAAAACAATAAACACCCACATGATGCCCAGCAGGACCAGCCGAA
>JBAXGE010000113.1:0-7307 GCA_037139555.1 Phycisphaerae bacterium | reverse complement strand
TATGCGTATCGCTGGGATCACGAGAACCGCCTGATCGAAGTGCTGGAGGAAGAAAAGGGGACGTAGCTATTTATCTTGCCCGACAAGTAACGAGCGGTATGCGTGGGATTAAATGGTGCTCTTTCAGAGCACGGCGGGGGCGGGACGCTCCTACCCATGGCGTTGCCATGGGCTATATAAATACCGCCCCCATGGGGCGAAGACCATGCCCGTTTCCGGAGCTGCCGGATGATCCAAAAGTTTTGTTGCGCCCGGTGTTGCGCGAAGGTGAGTCAAAGGCACCACCGCAAAGCGTCCGAAAAGTCACGATAGGTAATAACCCAATAAAATCAATGAAGTCGTGTCCGACGATTCCGGGAGGGATGGGATAATTGCGGGGGTAATGGGCGATAAGGGACTCGAACCCCTGACATCCGCGGTGTAAACACGGCGCTCTAACCAACTGAGCTAATCGCCCGAATGTACAAGGCTCATTATATCGTCCGGCCCGGCTGGCGTCATCTGGGGACGGGGGGACTATTTTTGGATATTTCCCGCCCGGAGCCAACCTCCCGGCGGTATGATTGTCAGAATGAGCTGGTAAGGTGTTTTGGCCCTGGGCTGGCTTACCGCCCGGCTTTCCGTCTGGAGCTTGTGATGATTGTTGACGCCCATACCCATATCTGGCAAAGCCCCGAGCAACTCGGTGATGGCGCGCTGGCCGAATTATCCCGGCCCGCCAGTGTGGCCGGGCAGCGCATGCGTCTGCTTCCTCAGGCCGATACCGCCAACCATCTGATCGCCGCCGAACCGGTAGACCGCAGCATTATTCTGGGCTTCCGCAGTCGTTATTTGGGGGCCGCCATCAGCAATGAATATATCGCCAGTTACTGCCGCGAACATGCCGACCGTATGATCGGCTTTGCCGGCATTGACCCCACCGAGCCCACTGCGCTGGAAATGTTGCGCGAGGGGGTTGAACAACTGGGCCTGAAAGGGGTGACCATTTGCCCCGCCGCCCAGGATTTTCATCCCTGCGACACGCGGGCCATGGCCGTCTATGAATTGGCCGCGGCGTTGCGTATCCCCGTGGTGTTCTACCCCGGCACGCATTTATCCGCCAAGACCAAGATGGAATATGCCCGGCCGGTATTGCTGGATGAAGTCGCCCGCAGCTTTCCGCATCTGAAACTGGTCATCAGTCACTTCGGCTACCCCTGGGTGGATGAGGCGATTACGCTGCTGGGCAAGCATCACAATATTTATGCCGATGTGGCTGCGCTCTTACGTCGCGGCTGGGTGCTCTACGATGCCCTGGTCCGTGCCCATCAGTTCGGCGTGATTGACCGCCTGCTTTTTGGCAGCGATTTCCCGTTCCTCAACGCCAGCGAAGGTATCGAAATCATTTACTCCGTGAACCACTACACCATGGGCACAAATCTGCCCGGCATCCCGCGCGAAGCCCTGCGGGGCATCGTCGAACGCGACACCTTGCAGGTACTGGGTATCAAAGTCGCCCCCAGCCGGATGGTACAACTCCCCCGGCAGCGGCGCGTACCCAAGGTGGGGTGAGTGGGGTAGCCGAGCCAAAAGTATTATTGCATTAAGGAAATCTGCTTGAGACGGTAAAGTCTTCTTGGGCTACCCATTCTATTGCGGGGCCCGGCGGCCGGGGTGCATGACATCAATCTCCACCCCATCCACGGGTAGTACCTTGTAGGGATTAAACAGCAGATTCATGACCAGTGCCCTACGAATGCGGTGCATCGCCGTCAGATCATCGGGGGCGAACATGTCACGCATATACGGGAGTTTTTCGATCCCCACACCATGCTCGCCAGTGATGGTCCCACCGATCGAAACGCAGTACCGCAGAATTTCACCGCTGGCTTCCAAGGCCCGGCGGACTTCGGCGGGGTTGTGTTCATCAAAGACCAGAATCGGGTGCACATTGCCATCGCCCGCGTGGAACACGTTGGTGATGAGTAACTGGTAACGATTACAGATTTCCGCCACCTTAGTAATCACTTGCGGCAGTTTGCTGCGCGGCACGCAGGCATCCTGAGTGCAATACGTCGGGCTGATGCGGCCAATGGCGCCAAAGGCACTCTTGCGTGCCGCCCAGAGTTTCGTCCGCCGGGCAGGATCGGAGCCTGCCTCGACGCTGCGGGCATTATTCTGCTTCGCCAGCATGCAAATCGCGTCCATCTGGGCATCCAGCGCCGCTTCCAGCCCGTCAATTTCGATCAGCAACAGCGCCTGGGCATCGGTGGGGAAGCCATAATGAAACGCGTCTTCCACCACCCGGATCATCGGCCCGTCCATCATTTCCATGGCGGCGGGGATAATCCCGGCGGCGATAATATCGGCCACCGTCTTGCACGCTTCGGCGGAATCATGGAACACCGCCAGCGCGGTACGAAATGCCACCGGCCGGGGGGTAAGCCGGCACCAGACGCGGGTAATAATCCCCAGTGTGCCTTCGCTGCCGCAGAGCAGTCCCGTCAGATCCGGCCCGATGCCGTGGCCGGTGGGGCCGCCGTGGACATGCACCGACCCATCCGCCAGGACAATCTCGACGCCCAGAAGATGGTTGACGGTCACACCGGCCTTGAGGGTATGAACCCCGCCAGCATTGGTAGCGACGTTCCCGCCGATGGTGGCGGCCCGTTGGCTGGACGGATCGGGTGCGAATTGCAGGTGGGTGCCTGCCAGCGCATCGGTCAAGGCCAGATTCGGCAGGCCCGCATCTACCAATGCCCAGCGGTTACGCAGGTCAATCTGGTGGATCTGCCGCATGCGGGCTGTGGAAATCTGTACGCTCGGCGTCACCGATACCGTACCCCCGGCCAGTCCGGTGGCCGCACCGCGCGGGACAATGTCCAATCCATGGGCACGGATAATGTTGATAGCCTGAGCCACCTGCGCGGTATTTTGGGGTAAAACCACTGCCACCGGTGCAGCTTTGGCGATGGAAAAGCCATCGGATTCATAGGTTAACAGCCGGGTGGGGTCGCCAATGACCTGCGCAGCCCCCAGGTCGGCAACCAGGGCCGCGACCACGGGATGAGGAGAAACGGGCGAATTTGGTGTTGCATCAGTCTGCATAAACATGAATCTAGCTGATTACGTCCAGCTTGGAAAGTGTGGGTGGGGGATAAGCGGTGTTTTTCATTTCCGCCCGGCTGGAGTAAGATAAGGACTTGTCTGCGTTTACGGAATTACCGGGTTTCGTATTCGCTTCATAATCCGGTATTCGTAATTGTTGTCCGAGGTTCGATATGACAGAGAATCAGACTGCTGGCGTTCCCCAGGAATCAGCCCCCGTGGATGCGAGCAAGGGATTGGATGCAGAAGTCACCAAAGCCATGCAGGGATTATCCCTGGAAGATTTAATGGCCGCCTCGGTACAGCAGGAACAGCCGCGTGGCCCGCGTCTGGACCCGCAACGCAAAGTGCGCGGGGGACGCCCCTCGAGCCGGCGCGATGCGGACGAAGGCGAACATATTCATCCGGACAATAACAAGCGCGGCAAAGTGGTCGCTATCCGCCAGAGCAGCATTTTTGTGGAAATCGGCGGCAAGAGCCAGGGCATGTGCCCGATGGATCAATTTGTTGTCGCCGGGGGTGATCAGGATGAGACCCCGGTCATCGGTCAGGATTACGATTTTGTCTACAAGGGTTATGACAACGCCGAAGGGTTGGTCATATTGGCCCGCAAGGGCGCCATCGCGCATGGCGCGTGGGAAACCCTCAAGCCCGGCGATATCGTCGAGGCCACGGTGGTGGGGGTGAACAAGGGTGGGTTGGAACTCAAGGTCGGCACCGCCAAGGCGTTTATGCCCGCCGGTATGGTGGACCTGTCGTTCAATCAAGATTTGAGCGTGTTCCTTAATCAGCGGATGACCTGCGTGGTCGGCCGCGTGGATCGCACCAGCCATCAGATTGTGCTCAATCGTAAAGCCTATATGGAGCAGGAACGCGAGAAGAACGCCGAAGCCATTTGGCTGGAACTGGCCGAAGGTCAGATTCGCGAAGGCGTGGTCCGCAGCGTGCAGGCGTACGGTGCGTTTGTTGACCTCGGTGGTGTGGATGGCCTGTTGCATGTCTCGGCCATGGCCCACAACCGCGTGACCGATCCCAAGAAGATCGTCCGCGAAGGCGACAAGATTTCGGTCATGGTTCTTCAGGTGGATCGCGAAAACAAGCGCGTGGGCTTGGGCCTCAAGCAATTGAGCAAAGACCCCTGGACGGAATCGTCCACCAAGTATCCCGTGGGGACCACCGCGACCGGTACGGTTAAGAAGTTGCTCGACTTCGGCGCTTTTGTCGAACTTGAACCCGGCGTGGAAGGCATGATTCATATCTCTGAATTGGCCAGCCGTCGTATTCAACGCGTCAGCGAAGTGGTCAAGGAAGGCCAGAGCGTCACGGTCAAGGTCATTGCCGTGGATGCCGACAAACGGCGGATTTCGCTCTCGATGGCAGCGCTGGAACGCGAAGCCAAAGCGGCCAGCGAACCGGCCGCAGAAGCTACCCCAGCGTCTGCCGCGCCCACACCTGCGGCGACCCCGGCCAAGCCGGTGCTGAAACTGGCGAAGAAGAATCTCAAGGGCGGCTTGTAAGCTCATCGCTTTTCGGAGCCTTTCGCCCATGGCGCAAGCGTTTACCCATAAAGACGCATGGCAGGTGGCGCGTACCACGGCGGTATGCCACACTTGTGGTGCGGTGCTGAATCCCGGGGCCGAACTTTGGGCCACGCTGGTGGAAAACCTCAGCACGCCCGAAGGCTTGGCGGCCATCGCCAACAAAGATGCCCAGAACGGACGCTTTGCCCGGCTGGATATCTGTACCGCCTGTTGGAATGAGGGCAAACGCCCCGCCGCGCCGCTGGAACTGTTTTCCTTTTGGCGCAGTCAGGTGCCCCAACCCGATCAGAAAAAGAAAATGTTCGTTGAGGATCATGTTCTGGTCGAACTGTTCACACGTCTGGGTGATACCCCCGTACCGCAGGATCAGGCCTTTCGCTTTATGTTGGCGTTGATTCTGTTGCGCAAACGCTTGCTACGTTATGAAGGCATGGTTTTGGAAACGCAGACCGACGGGCGCAAAGTTGAAGTCTGGAACATGATCCTGCGGGGTACCGATGTCCCGCTGAAAGTGGCCAATCCACAACTTGACGAAACGCAGATGCGCGAACTGTCCCAGCAATTATCTGTGGTTCTGGCCGAAGAGGTATAACTGGTTGCCCGACGCGGGCCTAAGTCTGGAGCGAATAAACGACATGGCGATACAACTATCTATTTCCACCAATCTGTTCCCGCAAATGGCACTGGATGAATTACTGAGCACGGCGGCGACGGCGGGCTTTAATGGCGTGGAACTGGGCCGGCTGGGCCATACCGCCCGCGACATCCAAACCAATCTGACCCCTTTGATGCGCAATCAGGCCACGTTCAAGGCCGCCGGTATGCAGGTGGCGGTGTTGGGGACCAGTATCGCGCTGCATCACAAGGGCGCTAGAGCCCGGGACGCCATGGAAGCTCTGCGGCTGGCCATTGACTGTGCCGCCGAACTGCAGTGCCCGATTGTGACCGCCTTTGGCTTTGCGATCCCCAGCGGAGAAACCTCGGGTTATGCCTATAACCGGATCGCCGAGCATCTCCGCGAAGTGGCCCTGCTGGCCGCCGTAAAGGGGGTGCGGGTGGCAATTCGTAATGGTGGTTCGTTTGCCTCGGCGGCGTCCATCTGGCAACTGCTCGAAAATACCGGCCATGACTCCATCGGTAGTGCGTGGGACAGTGTGGCGGGCGAAATCGCTGGCGAACCACCCACTCAGGCGGTACCGCTGCTGGGTCGGCGTCTGGCCTATGTACAGTGTGCCGACTGTGCTGCGGGGGTGGAATTGACGGCCTTAGACACCGGCCGGATGCAAAACAAGCAACTGGTGGAACGTCTGCTGGGCATTTCCTATTCGGGGTGGTTGGGATACAGCCTGCCGTTGGGGGTGAGCCTGGCGAATCTGGATGCCAAGGTGGAACTGCCCGCAGCTGCGGAAAAGCTGAGGACCTGGCTGGGACTCATCAAGCCCCCCGAAGCCGTGCCCGCGCCCGCCGCAGCGAAGCCCGCACCGGCCAAAGCGGATGCACCTAAAGTGGAACCCACGCCGACCCCGGCCAGTTAAGTTCACCAAAGGGAGCGCATGCTCGCAACCTATTTTCATAATATCTCGCCATATCTATGGCACTTCCCCGGTAGTCAATTTGGCATCCGCTGGTATGGGTTTTCGTACCTGCTGGGAATTGTCGCGGGCTATCTCCTGCTGCGTTATTTATCCCGCAAGGGCAAGTTTCCCATCGCTTTGCCTCAGATCGCCGACTTTGTGCTCATGCTGGGCATCGTCGGGGTGATCGGTGGGGGGCGCCTGGGGCATGTGTTTTTTTACGATCCCCAACTACTGCTCGACTTTGGCACCTCGGTACCCTTTTGGGGCGTACTGCGGATTTATGATGGCGGCATGTCCGCCCATGGCGGGGTGATCGGGGTCATTCTGGTTTTGATCTTTTGGTCCTGGCGCTACAAAGTCAGCTTCTGGCGGATTGGCGATGCGGTTGTCATGGTAGTGCCGCTGGGGTTGATGTTTGGCCGGATTGCCAACTTCATCAATGGCGAACTTTATGGCAAAGTCACCAAGGTTGCCTGGGCTGTGCAGTTTCCCCAAGAGCTCAAGTTTCCCCCCGATTCGCCCACCGAACCACGCGTGACCGATGCGACGTTGAATACGATGCTCGATAGCCTACTGGCCAAACATCCGGAATACGAGACGTTACTCCGCTTTCCCCGGCAGGGACTGATTGATCTGGCCCAGCGGGGTGAACAGCCTATTATCAGTGCTTTGCAAACCATCCTGCCCACCCGGCATCCCTCCCAGCTTTACGAGTGTCTGCTGGAAGGCGTGCTCTTGTTTGTGCTGGTATGGAGCGTGGGGATGTGGGCCAAACGTCCTGGTCTGGCCGGGGCGACCTTCATGCTGGGTTATCCCGTCATGCGGATCATTGGCGAACAGTTCCGGGTGGGTGATGCCCCGATTCTGCTGCTGGGCCGGGAATTCTCGTTGGGCGAAATCTACAGTGCGGTCATGTTCCTGGCCGGGGTGGTGGTTCTGGCGCTCGTCTGGCTGCGGAAAGAAAATAACGCTTCGGAACCGAACCTTAATACCCCACCCCAATAGTCTGTGCTAATATATTGGTCATGGATGCCAGCGCTGCCCAGCCTATGTCTCAGAACCATGTCCCAACGGTCGCCGTGGAGGCCAGTGGATTTGGCGT
>JBAXGE010000112.1:0-7358 GCA_037139555.1 Phycisphaerae bacterium | reverse complement strand
ACGCTGGGGGTTTTGGGGGTGGTGCAGGGGATGGTCAATGCCATGGCGGGTGAATATCGGGCTTTGCCGGTGATTGGGGGCCTGCGGTTGCTGGAACGGCTGGGGAAATATGAACTTACGAGCGAAAAACAGCCCTAAACGTAAATTTTAGGGATATTTATCCCCCGGGGTGAAAGATTCGTAAAAGGTCGGCAACGAATGAACGAGCCCCTGCATATTGGGGGGCGTTGACTGACCCTATTGGATGATAAAGTTAAGACCGCGTGTTGCAAAAGGAGCGATCATGGCAGATCAGCATGTAGAAGTCCCCCAGATGACGGCAGAAGAAATGGCTTCGGTACAGAAGCTGCAGGCCTCGTTTGCGGAATTGCGTACCGAATTGGGCAAAGTGATTGTGGGCCAGCATGAAGTCATCGAGCAGTTGCTCACGGTGCTCTTCTCGCGTGGCCACTGCCTGCTGGTGGGCGTCCCCGGATTGGCCAAGACGTTGCTGATCTCGACGCTGGCCAAGACGTTGAGCCTGAGCTTTAACCGCATCCAGTTCACCCCCGATCTGATGCCCAGCGATATCACCGGTACGGAAGTCATCGAAGAAGACAAGACCACCGGGCAGCGCGCTTTGCGTTATGTGAAGGGCCCAATCTTCGCTAATGCGATTTTGGCTGACGAAATCAACCGTACCCCGCCCAAGACCCAGGCCGCGCTCCTCGAGGCGATGCAGGAACACCAGGTCACGGCGGGCGGCGTGCAGCGGAAGCTGCCCGAGCCGTTCTTCGTCATGGCGACCCAGAACCCCATCGAACAGGAAGGTACCTATCCGCTGCCCGAAGCGCAGTTGGATCGGTTCATGTTCATGGTCATGGTGAACTATCCCACCGAAGCGGAAGAATTTGATATTGTCCGTTTGACCACCGCGCCGCGGAAGGTCGAACTCAAGCATGTGCTGAGCGCGGAAGATGTGCTGCAGTTGCAGGAAATCGTCCGCAAGGTGCCGGTGACCGAGCATGTGATCCGTTATGCCATCACGCTGGTGCGGCAGACGCGTTTGAACCAGCCCAACACGCCCAAGTTCGTCAAGGACTATGTGAGCTGGGGGGCCGGTCCGCGTGCGGCCCAGACGCTGGTCATGGCGGGCAAGGCCCGGGCCCTGCTGCAGGGGCGCAGTTATGTCAGCACCGATGATATTCGTGCGGTGGCCTATCCGGCCCTGCGGCATCGCATTCTGACCAACTTCAACGCGGAAGCCGAAGGCATCCGCGCCGATGATGTGGTGAAGTGGCTGATTGAAAACACGCCGCGCGATGCGGCGGACGAGAAATTGGCCGCCAGTCTGCCCAACGTGTTTGCAGGCAAAGCGTGAGCACAACCCCTGCGGGTTGATGACACGCGGAATGGGTAGGCAAACTTCAGGACGCAACGACTTATGTCGCAGATAACTGATACCGAAGCGCCGGTGGATTACCGGAAATACTTGGACCCCAAGACCCTGGCGAAAGTGCAGGCCTTGGACATTCGGGCCCGCCTGATTGTCGAAGGGTTCATCACGGGTATGCACCGCAGCCCTTACAAGGGTTTTTCGGTTGAGTTTGCCCAGCACCGGCCCTATGTGTCCGGCGACGACATCAAGTACATTGACTGGAAAGTCTTCGGCCGTTCCGATCGTCACTACATCAAACAATACGAAGAAGAAACCAACCTGCAGCTGATGCTGCTGGTGGATGCCAGTGAATCCATGGCGTTTGCGGGCAGCAACCGGGAATGGTCGAAGTTTGACCATGCGACTTCGATTGCCGCGAGTCTGGCCTATGTGGCCCTGCACCAGCAGGATTCGGCGGGGTTGGCGGTGTTCGATGACAAGATGCGGTCGTTCCTGCGGCCCAGCACCAGTCCCCGGCAGTGGAAGCTGATTATCAACGAACTGACGCGCGTGCCCAAACGCGAGAAAACCTCGCTGGGCAAGCTGCTGGATGATCTGGCCGAACAGATCAACCATCGCAGTCTGATTGTGCTGATCAGCGATCTGTTTGATTCGCCGGAAAGTCTGGCCAAAGGCATCAAGCATTTGCGCTACCGCCGGCATGACCTGATTGTGATGCAGGTGCTGGACCATGATGAATTGACGTTCCCGTTTGAAACCACCACGCTGTTCAAGGGCATGGAGCAAATGGGCGAATTGGTGGTCGAGCCGCGGGCGTTGCGGGAAGGCTATCTGGAAGAGTTGCGCAAGCACACCGAACAGGTGCGGAATTTGTGTCACAGTCTGCGGGTGGATTTCCTGCAGGTGGATACGAGCATGCCGCTGGATGTGGTGTTGCCGAACTTCCTGGCCGTGCGTTCGGCCCGGATGAAGTAAGTGCCAGTGGCAAGGAATGATTTTTCCGCCGGTCTTGTGGCCGACGGACCTGTTGCATAAAAGACGATAACGAAGCCTATGAACCTGATACCCTCCATCCTCGCCTTCGGATTTGTGACGCCCTGGCTGTTTGCGGCCGGGGCGACGGCAACTTCGATTCCGATCGTGATTCACCTGCTGAATCGCCGGCGGTTCAAAATTGTGGTCTGGGCGGCGATGGATTTCCTGCTGGCGGCCCAGAAGCGCAATGCGCGACGGCTGCAGTTCCAGCGGTTCCTGCTCTTATTGCTGCGGGTGCTGGCGCTGTTGGCGCTGGCGGCGGCGGTGGCACAATTGTTGCTGGGCGCGGCGGGGTTGGCGGGGATTCTGGGGGCCGAACAGCGCGCGGTGGTGATTGTGTGGGATGACAGTTATTCGATGGGCTTCACCAAGCCCGGCCAACCGAGCAATTTTGACCGCAGCCGCAAGGTGCTGCTGGATTATATGGATACGCTGGGCGCTGCCGACCGGGTGGCGCTGTTGCGGGCCAGCCGCGGCGCTGAGCCGATCATCGGCAAGGCCACGCTGGATCACAAGGCCCTGCGGCGGGCGATCGAAGCCCAGGAAATCTCCGATGGCGGGACGGATTTGTCCGCGGCCTTGGATAAGGCCGCCGATTTGCTGGCGGAAGTGAAGGGCACGACCACGTTCCGGCAGGTGTTGATGGTGACCGATGGCAGCCGTTCGTCGCTGGGGATGCAGAATCCACAGACGGCCGTGGCTACGGCGGAGAATCTGAAGAAAGCTGTCCGCAAAGTGCGCGAAGTGGCGAAACTGAGCGTGCTGGACCTGGGTGAAAACGAACAATTCAATGTTGGCATCACAGCGCTGGAAGCCACGCGGCCGGTGGCGGTCGCGGGGGCGGCAACGGAATTACGCGTGGTGGTGACCAATGCTTATGACACGCCGCAGATGGGCATTCCCCTGACGGTGCAGGTCAATGGTGTACCGATTTACAATGAACGCATTATGCGGCTGGAACCGGGCGCGAGCAAAGCGGTGAATGTTTCGCTGACCCCGCCCAATCCGGGCCGGATCGTGGTGGAAGCCCGCCTGAACGGGCACAATGATCTGCTGCCCGCGGATGATGTGCGGCGCATGATTCTGGATGTGCAGAAAGAACTGCCGATTCTGGTGGTGGACGGTTCGCAGGGCACGACCAACAGTTTACGCAGCTCGACGTTCCTGCAGATGGCTCTGGCCCCGATGATTGATGCGCAGAGTGCGTCGGTGTTCAGCGTGCGGGTGATTGGGGAATTTGAACTGCCGCAGATGAAGGTCAATCCCCGGGCGTTCCCGGTGCTGATCCTGACGGATACCTCGGTGCCGGATGACAACACGGCCAAGACGCTCAAGGCGTATGTCAACGAAGGCGGTTATCTGATTATCTTCCCGGGCCCGGGCACCAAGCCGGAACTGATGAACCGGGTACTCGGTGACAATGGCATGAAACTGCTGCCGGCGGGTATGGGGCAATTGGCCAAGGTCCGCGCCACCGGCGATGCGGTGGTGGGGCTGAAGTTTGATCCCATGGGTTATGCCCACCCGATTCTGGCACCCTTTGCAGCGGCGAATCGCGAGAACGCCAACATTGGTTTGAATACCGTGCAGACGACCGATTATGTGCGCCTGACGCTGCCCAACGACAACGCCAGCCAGATGATATTGAAATACACCGACGGCGCACCGGCGGTGGTGACGCGTAGTGTCGGTGCGGGCCGGGTGACATTGTTCGCTAGTTCCGCCGATACCAGTTGGAATGATTTCCCGGCCAAGCCCAGCTTTGTGCCCTTCGTGCATGAGTTGGTTTACTTCGGTCTCGCCCGTGAGCCCATTGGCTACAACGTGGCGGTGGGGCAGCCCCTGCAGTTGCCGGCGGATGTGGCGCCGGCGGGCTTGTGGAATGGTCCGGCCAACAGCAAGGTGAATGTGACCGCGGTGGTGGATAAAGACGGCAAAGTGCGGATGACCAGTGAACCTTTATACAAGGCCGGGGTGTATGCCCCGCCGGGTCTGCCGCCGGTGGTGGCGGTGAGTGTGGACGGCGAGGAAGCCGATATCCGCCATGTGGCCAGCGGGCAGTATGCCGCGACGCTGGAACTGACGGCGGAAGAGTTGATTACCGATGCGGCCAAGTCGGCCAGCGTCAAATTGGATCAGGAATCTGCGGGCAATCTGGGCCGGAATTTACTGCTGGTGGCGCTGTTGCTGCTGGCGACGGAAACCCTGTTGGCCCGGCAATTTAGTCAGTATCGTTAACCCGCAGGGGTTGGACGCAGTTACGAAGCAATGTTTATACAGAAACGCGTGCTATGACAGCCTTACTTGATTTTCTGCTGAATCTGAAAAACGTCAGTCTCAAAGACTGGAGTATGATGCGGCTATCGTTCGGCCTGGGTGGCAGCACGCTGGGCTGGATGATTTTTGGCGCTGTGGTGCTGGGGTTGCTGGGCTGGTGGAGTTATCGCATTCAGAGCACCTCGCCGCGCAAACAATTAATCATGGGCGTGTTGCGCGGGGCGGTATTGTGTCTGATGGTGCTGCTGTTCTGCCGGCCGCAGTTGGTGATTGATCAGGAATTACGCACGCCGTCCATCGTGGCGGTGTGGGTGGATAATAGTGCTTCGATGTCGCTGCGCGATCCATACGAGGATGACGCGGCGATGCGCGGGCTGGTGCAGCAGGTCGGACTGCGGGCGAAGAATCCCGAAGTCCAGCGGCCGTCGCGCTGGGATCTGGCGCTCGATGCACTCGAACAGGCCAAGGGTAACTGGCTGCACAAGCTGGCGGAAAAACAGGAAGTGGCGATTTTGTCGGGCTCGGGCCGGGCCCAGTTGATTGGGATCGCGCGGCATCCGGACCAGATTGACGCCCTGCTCAAGCAGGTGCGGGCGCTGACGCCCTCGGGTGAATTGACTGATGTGCCCACAGTGACGGCGGAAGTCTTCCGCGCCCTGCAGGGCCAGCCGATCAGTGCGGTGGTACTGCTGACCGATGGCCGCAGCACGGAAGCGACCCGGCTGGACACCGCCACGAATCTGGCGCGGCAGAATTTCGCCACGTTCTTCGCGCTGCCGCTGGGCCAGGCCACCGCGCCGTTGAATCTGGCCATCAGTGAACCGCGGATTCCCGAAAATACGTTTGTCAAAGACCCGGTGTCGGTCAAAGCCAAAGTGACCGTGACGGGGCTGAAGGCGGCACGGATGATCACCGTGAACGCCTACCGCCGCAATGCCGATGGCAAAGCGGGGGAACTGCTCAAGAGCCAGGAAATCACGCTGGACCCCGAGCATCCCAGCAAAGATGTGGACATGGTCATCAAGCCGGAAAAAGCCGAGCGCATGGACCTGTTGATCAAGGCGGATGGGATTGGCGAAGAGTTGACGCTGGCGGATAATCAGGTGGCCGGTTCCACCACCGTGCTGGAAGCCAAAGTGCGGGTGCTGTATGTGGAAGGCCAGCCGCGCTGGGAATACCGTTATCTCAAGAACGAACTCAAGCGCGAAAAGACTGTGGATGTCAGCGTGCTGCTGCTGAGTGCGGATGAGAACTTTGCCCAGGAAGGCAACACCCCCATCACGCGCTTCCCGGAAACCGCGGAAGAGCTGGCTAATTATGATGTGATTCTGCTGGGGGATGTGGACCCACTGTATTTCAGTCCCGCACAGCGCAAGCTGATTGTGGATTTCGTCGCCAAGAAGGGCGGCGGGTTGGGCGTGATCGCCGGGACGCTGTTCATGCCCGATGCCTACAAGGGCTCGGATTTGGAACCGTTGCTGCCGGTGGTGGTGGATGATCCCAATCTGCCGGTATTGAGCAAGGCGCCCAACGAGCCGTTCAATCTGCGGCTGACGGCGGCCGGGCGTGAGAACGCGATTTTCCGGTTCTTCGATGATCCCGATGATAACCTCAAGCAGATTCGCGAGTTCGCCCCGATGTACTGGTACAAGCCGGTGCTGGGTCCCAAGGGCGCGGCGGAAGTGCTGGCCGTGCATCCCGAGAAGACCGTGGGCAGCCAGCCGCTGCCGCTGATTGTGGTGGGGCGTTATGGCGCGGGCCGCACGTTGTACAGCGGTGTCGCCGATACCTGGCGCTGGCGCCTGTATACCGGCGAACCGCTATTCCAGAGTTACTGGTTGCAGATGGTCCGGCTGTTGTATCGCAACAAAGCTTTGGGGCAGTCCAAGCGGATTGAATTGGCGCTGGAGTCGAGCAGTGTGGAAGTGGGCAAGCCCATCCGCCTGTCGGCGCTGGTGCTGGACCCGACTTTGACCAGCCAGATGCCCACGAATATCCCCGTGCAGTTGGTGGACGGCAATGGCCGTACGGTTGAGACCGTGACTATGACGCGTCTGGCCAACTCTCCGGAACAATATCAGGGTGTGGGTTCCGCCGGTCAGGTGGGCGCGTTCCGCCTGACGGTATTGCCCGGTGCCCTGCCGGTGGAAGTGCCGGCGGTGGAATTTGAAGTGCGGCTGCCGGACCGGGAATTTTCCAATCCCACCGCGGACATGGAAGCCATGCAGGTCTTGGCGGTAGGCAGCAAAGGCCAGGTCATCCCCCTGCCGCAGGCTGAGAAACTCGGCGAACTGGTCCCCGACCGCGCCGTAATGGCCCCGCTGCGGGTGGCGGAAGAACTGTGGAACAAACCCTTGGCCTTGATTCTGCTGGTGGCGCTGCTGACCGCAGAATGGATTGTGCGCAAGTCGGCGGGTTTGGTGTAAAGTTTACGCAGGTGGGTGTGCCCCGCTGTATATGGATAATGAAAACACGCGGCCAAGCCCTGTATCAGAGCTTGGCCGCGTTTGTTTGGCTCATCCAGCATTTCCGGAGAGTTGGGTTTTCTGCCCCAACGGGGCAATATTTGTACAGCCCAGGGCAACGCCCTGGGGAGCCGTGTCCGTTCTCCGTGCAGTGCTCTGTATGAGCACCATTTATAACTGCAAATCGTGCTCCTTCAGAGCAC
>JBAXGE010000111.1:0-7426 GCA_037139555.1 Phycisphaerae bacterium | reverse complement strand
GGCCTCCACCACGGGACCGGGGGCGGCCACAGTGGCGGCATCAGAGGCCGTGGTCACCGCCACAGTGCTGGCGACCTGCTTCTGGGCCAGTAACTGCCGGAGATGCGCGGGCTTGGCATTATCCTGCCAACCCAAATCGGCCCCGACGGCTTCCACGCTATCGAGGGCGACGGCAGCATCGGGGTAACGACCGGCCTCGTAGGCGGCCTGAGCATCGGCCAACAGGGCTTTCATTTGGGGTATCTTGGTTTGCTGCTGTTCCCGGACGAGGGCCAGTTCGATACGGGCCTGCTGACGCGTGGCGTCAGACTGGCTGGCATCGTCCGCCACTGCCTGGAATTGCAGACTGGCTTGGGCCAGTCGCCCGGCCGCATTGGCCTGACGGGCACTTTCCAGACTTACTTTGGTTGGCACGGTTTGACCCGGGGCCGCCACCGGGGCGGCCGCCCACGTCATACCAAGGGCACCCACCAGAGTGGTGCCGACCAACGACATTGCCAAAATCCGCGAGCGAAGACTCGTACTCAAAGCCGTACTCCTAGTCACACGTTGGGACCTTTGGCTCCGGAGGTAACAATCCGAAACCGATCCGAATCAATTTAGTACACTACATCAGCGAAGCGTTACTTCCGGATAAGAACTGTCCGGCACGCTCCGTTTTCCAACTCGATCACAGCACGCACTCAGCACGTAATTCGTGCGATATGTTAATTTCACGACTTCGTTGTCGTGTATCCTAAAGCGGCGCATTTTGTCCTGCAACTACAATGCGCGGGAAAATGTTCAAACCCGCGTTAATTTTCTGGCCCCGGTTCAGGAGCCCCCCACCCGCCCGCTCGATGGCGACGGACGCAAGGGGTTTTCACGCTTGACCAACTCTTCCCGCCGGGGATCGGCGGCATCGGCCCGGGAGGACCGGGTCAGCAATTTGCCATCGGCAGTTTCAAACACCACCACCACATCCTGCGGTCGGCTGGGATTGGGGTGCAGTATATCCACCACCCGGTAATTGGTCAGGTAGTCAACCTTGTTACCATTGGGATAGTTGCGGGTCAGGTTCAGGGTGGCGCCGACGTTCACCGTTTCGGGCACCATGTACCACTGACCTTCCATCCACTTGAAGAGGCTGACCGAAACGCGTTCGCGATCCGGCTGGAATCCGTCAATGAACACATACGCGTCGGGCGGGACACGGTAGCTGGCTTCAGTAATCGCCCAAGGCGCAGTCAGGACCGGACGCGTGCGGGCACCGTCTTCGGTCAATTTCCAATATTCCGGCAACTTGTAGGTGGGATTGAACACCATATAACGCAGTTGATAGCGATATTCGCCATCGGGTTTAATGGTGTCGTCAAAAATCCAAACAGGAACCGAACTCTGCGCCAGGAGTTGGGCATTGGTCAGTTCGGAACCCACGGGCAGACCGCCGGGGGTAGTAGTCTTGGTACTGCGCGGTGTAGAATCAATCGGCGCGGCGGCGGGACCGGTATCGCCATCAGACGGGCCCATCGGATCCTGCGGGATATAGATTCGGTCATTGAGGAGCGGGGTAACGCCCAAAATCCGCAATTGGTCAAAATATTTCTTTGGGACCTCGCCCTGCCACTCCGTGTTCACTTTGACGCTGAAGGCACGAAGGTTTTCCAACTGTTTGGCCGTGGCACTGTCCTTGACCGGTGCGGGGGGCAAGGCCCAAACCTTGGTATCATTGTCAAGGGTGTAGAACGCGGGGCGCAACATGGGGCCAATCAGTTTGTTGGCAGCCAGTAAATATTCGCCTGCGGTTGCACTGTCGGTGATATTGGTCAGCGGTGGGAGATTGGCCGAGGTGTTCAGCCGGGGCGTTACTGCCGCCCAAGTGCTCCAACTGCCATCCGAGAGGCGTTCCTGACGCTGCACTTCCAGTTTGAGGATATGCGGGTTACCGGTCAGTTCCACCGGCAGCGCTTCGTTGGGGGCAACGATGCCCACGCCCAGCATCTGTTCACGCAAAGTCAACACCGGCAGATCGGCCGCGACCTGCACGTAGGTAATTCCCTGTTTGACGGTGGTGGGAGTCCCGGTGGGGCCGACCGGACCGGGCGCGGATACCACCACCCGTCCGTCTTTGGGGCCGGACAGCAGGCGTGGATTAACCAGCGCGGGGAGCTTGGGGACAGTGAAGGTCACGGCAATCCCCACGGGCTTTTCAATGCCGGGATTTACACTGTATTTGGTGGGGCCGAAATCGGCCACGGAGGCCAACAGTTCGCGCGGCAGCGGGGATTCTTTGCTGGCCCGATATTTTTTGACAAAATCAGTGCGGCTGGTGGAGGATGCGGCTTTGAGGGCGTCCAGCTTTTTTTCGGTTTCTTTGGCGGTATTCTGCAAGTCACGTAAAGCGGCGCCGACTTTTTCTTCCACCTCGGCGGGGGTCAGGACCTGATTTTTGAATTCCACCACCACCGGTTGGCTGATCATACTGGTCAGCCCCAGATACGCGGCCCCGGCGACCGCAAGCCCGAATACGAGCTTCTCGGCGTGGCGTTCCAGCGGATGGACATTCTTAACCTTCATGACGCGTCTCCATCAACAGCAGGCACGAAGCCTGTCGTTCGTTACCTGATCATTCTTAGGGTGCGGCCAATTCCTTCACACCCAGTTGCGTACGAATTTTCGCCGGCATCAGCGGCAGGGTCCAACCCCGGAAGAGTAGTGCTTCCACGGTGAGCGTAACCCGGACCACAGCGCCATCGCCGTAGTTATAACCTGTGGTCATGGCTTCCCAGGGATCCACCGTTTCTAACCCCACGTTCAAGAGCGTGTAGCCGTTGTTCTGCCGATACAGTTCGTCCATAAAGGCATTGATGGCTTTGGGCTGGAGGACCATCACGATGGTGAAATGAACCGTGTCATATTTATCCGACGCCACCCGACCGGTCATCGAACGGGCGGGGTCCAAACCACCGGAGGCATCGGCACTGGCCACATTCACCACATCGCGGTTGACGGTCTGG
Organism: Phycisphaerae bacterium; assembly: GCA_037139555.1. Classification (GTDB taxonomy): domain Bacteria; phylum Planctomycetota; class Phycisphaerae; order WQYP01; family WQYP01; genus JBAXGE01. Next base: position 4,430 of record JBAXGE010000111.1, on the reverse strand, counting down.
AACAAATTACCGGCCATGTTCACACCCTCGGTAGTGGTACGGCCAATCATGATACTGTTGAGGGCTTTGATGGGACTGCTGGTTACGGCCATGGAATCCCCGTTGACCTTGGCCAGCGCGGCCACGACATCCTGCTGTAACCAGGAATCCACAAAGGTTTCAAAGGCGGCCTCCTGCGGCCGGGCAATGAAATTATCCTCATTGGGATGCCGCACAAAGAAGCTCTTGCGACTGACGTAGCAGCGGACTTCCTTGGAGTAATCCACAATCGCCTTGCGGGCAACCTGCTGTTTAAGCTGGTCTGGTCTGAGCAAACCCGCATTGGTCGCGCCGGCTCCGGTGCCGGATTCGGGAACCTGCCGGGCCACTTCTTCGGCCACACGGGTTTCCAAAGGTTTGGACAGCACATTGATATCGAACTGTGGTCCCACCCCGGCCAGTTGCCGGACCCAAGCGGCAATCGCCTCTTCCGCCGCGACCCGAACTTTGGGGAAATCCTGACCCGAAGCGCCCACGGGCAGGAAATTGTGAAACGGTTTGCCCATAAGCAGCGGGACCGGTTCCTTGTTGAAAATTTCCAATTGGCCATCTTTCAAGGCGACGCGGTTCCGCATGTTCAAAGTGCTGGCTTCGCTGACAATGCTTTCAGCTTGTTCCTTCATGTATTTCTGGGCATCGGTCCGTAAATCAATGGCGGTCTGGCAGATGACGCCCTTCATGCCTTCCGGCCCCGTGACCCCGGCGATCTCAATGTTGCTGTTGCGCAGACCCATAATATCGGTGGCTTTCTTAATCCGGGTCTGCATACCCTCTTCCAGACTGGCGTTGAAGGAGAACTTGATCGGCCAGAGCAGAGCGATCAGGGCCACCACCACCACCGCGGCACAGATGACCAAGAAAAGATGTTTCTTCAGAACGTTCATAGCTGCTCCATGCCCTACCGGGCAGCAGGCCTAAATCATCACTTCAACACAACCCGTAGCTTGAGCACAAAGCTGTAAGCACCGTTCAAGGATTTCCGGGTGTCGGGGTCTACCCGCGAATTTATCACTGCATTCGCCGCAGGATTATCTACCCCGGAGCTGGCATCGGTGCCCACCTGCCAGGGCAAATCCTTGGGGCCGAAATATTGTTTCAGGGTGCCCACCTTGGCACCCCAAAGTACCGGCAAGTTCCCACCGGCAGTCCCGCCGGTGTCGCCCCCCGCACGGGCATTTGATTCATTGATCACCGCGCCACTGAAGGGCTGGGTGTCTAGTTCAAAACTATAACTCTCGACCGCGCCTTTTTTCGTCCCGACCTTACGCAGGCGATTGGCATAATCCACCACCACCTGGCGGGCCTGTTCCGGGGTGTCCGTGGTGGCATAACCGACAATTTCAACATCAAAGCCTTTGGTCAGGGCCGCCGTGGCCGGCGCGGCGGACATAGGCCCGGGTCCCGCTTCCGGTCCGACCGGTGCGGCGCCCGGGGCGGACGTGCCGTAGCGATACTTGGAGTCCAATTTTTTAACAATAATTTTGTCACTGCCAGCCTTGTCGGTCGCCTGCGGCAGGGCCTTGTACAAGGCCTGAAGCACGGACGGCCAAATCTCACGTTCTGCAGCCAGATTCACAAACGAGTTGACCTGGGCCAGATCGTTCTGATACGTGCTCTGCAGGCTGTTGTATTTGCTGCGGAGACTCTGCATCTTGTTGTATTCGGCATCATGCTGGATACGCTGGGAGGCACTGGTACCGCTGGCTTTGTCGAATTCGGCCCGATCCATGAAAGAACGGGCTCCGACCATCCCCACCCCCACCACCACAGCGGCAGCCGACGCGGCGAACCACGGGCGTTTGGCCGCCCACAGGGTTTGCCGACCCAATTCCGGAGGTACCAAATTGGTATCAATGGCCCCGAGTTCCAGACCCTGCAAGGCCAGACCATACGCGGCGGCCAAGCCGAGACAATTTTGTTCCAAGCCGGTCTGATATTGCGGGTCGGAAACGGTTAAGCGGTTGAAGTGTTCGATCTGGGTGACCGGCATCTGCAGGCCCTGTTCCAGATACTTGAGCAAATTAGGCAGTTTGACCGGATTGCCGACGCAGATTACGCGTTCCAGATTGGCATCGCGGTGCGTGGTGCGATAGAAGCCCAACGTGCGCTGTAGTTCCTGCACCAGATCGGCAAAGACCGGCCGCATCGCCTGAAAAATATTCTTGGCATATTTGCTGGTCGCGGCCCCCTGCTTGAGGGCTTCGGCCTTGATGAACGGATACTTGAAACTCTTGGCCAGAATATCGGTGAAGGCATTACCACCGAGATTGATCGTCCGCAGCCACAAACGGCCCCGTTCGATCACAATCAGATCGGTATGCTCAGCGCCCAAATCCAGCAGCACGGTACCCTTGTTGTCGTTGCCGCAGAACCCGTCATACATCGCCGCGTTATAGACGCCCAAGGGGGCCATCTGAATACCACGAATCCGGATATCACAGGCCAAAAAATCGGCCATAAACTGGGCGACTTGTTCTTTCTTCATCGCGAAAATACCGACTTCCACATCCGGGCTGTCGGGCTGCTGGAAAGTCTGGTAATCCCAGTTCACTTGTTCCAAGGGGAACGGAACCTGTTGGATGGCTTCGAATTTAACAATTTCGGGGACGCGGTGGGGTTCGACGGGGGGCAATTTGACGAATTTGGAGAAGGTAGTGGAGCCGGGGACGCCGACCACGACCATGTCATTACGGTTGATCCCGGAGCGCTCGGCAAATTTACGCAGTGATTGACGGATTGTTTCATCACGATCCGCATCGGGCTCGGACAAGAAGCGATCGTGGGCCACCACGTCAAAGCTTTCCAGTGAAACCTGGTCGCCATCGCGACGCAGCTTCATGGCTTTGATCGAAGTCGTGCCGACGTCGATTCCCCAAGCTACCTGTGTACGTGCCATAAAACCTCCACAGGACCGGCATTTACGCTGTCACTGTTAAGAATGGTCAGGAACCGCCGGATCTGAACTTTTTCGCAGGTCTTGTAGCCGCACATCTCGGGCAGATTTGACAGCCCGCCGCTGGCGGCACGACCAACGGTTCCGATTCAATGCGTGCTAATAAAACCGCCAAACGCGAAAACGTCAAGCGCGGGAGCCGAATCTGGTCCGATATTTTTGGCTTTTTTCCCGCTGGTAAGGGCAGATTATTATTTTACCGCAGGAGGCTTGACAGGCGGGCCCATGGCCGTTTCGAGTGCCGTAACGACCACTGCGTCATCCGGTTTGGTCCGGGAACCAAACCGGGCCATCAGTTGGCCCTGACGGTCCACCAGAAATTTAGCGAAATTCCACTCAATATCCCCGGCCATAGCACCTGCGGTGGCCTTTTCGGTCAAAAATTTGTAGACCGGGTGCATTTCTTTACCCTTGACGGTGATTTTTTCCATAAGCGGAAACGTCACGCCGTAATTCAAGGAGCAAAATTGCCGGATTTCCGCGGGGGTACCTGGTTCCTGGCCGAGAAAATCATTGGCCGGGAAGCCAATAATCACCAAACCCCGGTCCTTGTACTTGAGATACAAGGCTTCCAGTTGCTTGTATTGCGGGGTCAGTCCGCATTTGCTGGCCACGTTGACAATCAGCACGACCTGCCCCTTGTGCTGCTTGAGTTCGTAGGGTTTACCATCCAAATCCCGGACGGTGAAATCCAGTACACTGGGGGTCGTCTGGGTGGTTGCCGGGCCGGTGGTCGGAGCCGTGGATGGGGCCTGAACCACGTTACGTCCTGCTGCGTATATTTTGACCGCAATGAGTCCTGCCAGTAGCGCCCCAAGCCCCAAGCCGCCGTATATAAACCAGTTCCGTAGCATAGCCAATCTCCAAAAGAATTAGGCAATTATAGGCCAGGCGCAGGCGCGTTATGGGGTCAAACCGGTCAGGTGCAGTAATTGGGAGGCCACGGCCGCCGGCGCGTGCCGGGCGACCAACAGGGAGCGTTGGATGGGGGGCGGTGTGCTCAAACTGGCGGAGATGGCCCGGGCGAGGTCCGCGGCGTCACCGCTGGCGAATAAGTGTCCCCCATACAGCTTCACCCATTCCGGCAGCGCTCCGGTGTCCGGTGCCACCACCCCTGCCCCACAACCCATGGCCTCCAAGGTGGCCAAGCCACGACATTCCGAAATCCGGCTGGGCACACAAAATACCCGGCTGTGCTGCATTAATTTGATCTTTTCCGCCCCGCTGAGTACCCCATGGTACACCCAGGGCCAGCGCTGCTGACCGAGCTTTTTTTGGACTTCCCGCATATAGGTTTCATGGCCGATCCGCCCGGCGATATGCAGGGTGAATTCCGTGCCCTGCTGGGCCAAAATACTACAAGCGTCCACCAGCAAATCCAGACCTTTGGCGGGTGTGATGGTCGAAAGATAGCCGATGGTATTTGCGATAGGTGCAC
>JBAXGE010000110.1:0-7438 GCA_037139555.1 Phycisphaerae bacterium | reverse complement strand
GGGGCGCCGCGGCCGAGGTGGTGGCGGCGGCGTCGGGCGCGGGGTTCAGGCGTTCCATGGGCGTGTCTTCGATCTGGGGCAGAAAGCGGTTTTCGATGGCCTGCTGGGTCGCCTCGCGGGCGATGCGTGTGGCCATCAGGCCGTCATCGGCGGTGGGCAGTTCCTCGGCCTCGTCGGTATGCAGAAAGCGGGAAAATGCCTGATAGAGCCCCAGGAAGTTCTTTTCCCCGTGCCAGTTGTACCGGGCGGTGTGCTGGCTGTTGCGGGCTTCGAAGAGTTGTTGCTCGCGGTTATAGCGGATCACACCGTCGGTGCCGACGAGTTCATACGCGAAGTGATCCACCGGCTCCTTGGCGGTGTGGCCATAGGAAAAGGAAATTTCGATCGTGGTGTGGGCGCCGTTGGCGTGGTCCATGTGCAGATACATGTGGTCGGGCGCGGTGTAATTTTCAATCCACTGGCCGATGCCCTCGAAGCGCACCACTTCCGACCCCAGCCACCAGCGGGCGAGGTCAATCTGATGCACGCCGCAATCCACCATCGGCCCGCCTTCCAGCATACGGTCCTCGCGGCGCTGATTAAAGACCAGACTGTTCCGGGTCTTGCCGGGGATCATGCGGCCATGCAGGTTCCAGATGTATTGCAGCCGCAGCAGCCGCGCGGTGCCGATGCCGCCGGTCTGGACAATCTGGCGGATGCGTTGGGCGTTTTCGCTGAAGCGGTAGCAGAAGCCGATGAAGAAACCCAGGCCAGCTTCGTCCATGGCGCGGATCATGGCAATGGCCTCGTGGTCATCCATGGCGATGGGTTTTTCGCACAGGACCGGCAATCCCTTGGCGGCGGCGCCAAGAACATTACGGTAATGGGCGGGGGCCGACGAGCAGATGCTGACGCCGTCCATAGTGGTTTTGAAGAAGGTTTCCTGACTGGTGGTGTGGCGCGGGATGCCGAAGAGTTGCGCCGCTTTCCGCGCCGCAGCTTCGTTGGGATCGTAGACGGCGACCACTTTGAGATCGGGAATCTGTGCCAACACGGGTAAGTGAGCCTCCATGGCCACTACGCCGCAACCCATCAAGCCGATACGTTTCATGTTTCCTTAACCGCTATAAAATATAAACTGCACCGATTACCTACCATGTACCGCTGCTATTCTACCCGTAAGGGGCTTAGGCTAACAAATGGGCCGGATTTACGGCGGAAATCATGGTCCGAGCTGACCATGTTATGGGGTGGTGGCGTGGATGTTGCGGGCCAGTTCGCGGGCCTGTTGGGCGATGTCGAGGGTCAGTAATTGGCCGTTGGGGTCGGTGTGGAGGTAGATGCGTTGGTTGCGGGCGGCGGGCGTGCTGTCGCGCAGCCAGGGGGCCAGACGCGGGTCTTCGGCTTGGGCGGGGGGCTCGCCGGGGGTACCGATGAGCAGCACATCGGGTTGCAGTTGCAGCAGGCGTTCGCGGTTGGTCACCGGCCAGCCCTGCCCCAGTTCCGCGCCGACATTGTGCCCGCCGGCCAGCGTGATGAGCTCGTCGAGAAACACCCCACGGCCCACCAGCATCAGCGGGTTGCGGCCAATGATATACGCCACGCGCGGTTGCGGCGTGCGGGACGCATACTGGGCCTGAATTTCGGCCAGTTCTCCGCGGGTCGCGGCGACGCGGGCGCTGGCGGTATCGGGACACCCCGCCATGCGGCCCAGCGCTTCGGTGGTGGTGTATAGATCGGCGATGGTATCGAGCTTGAGATTATGAACCTCAAATCCTTCGGTCTGGGCCAATTCGCGCAGCCGTGGGGGCACGCGTTCGGCGGACATGAATACAATCACCGCCGTGGGATGGGCCTGATATAAAAGCTCGTAATTGAGATCAAGATAATCACCGATGACGGGCAAATCGCCAAACTCGGTGGGGAGCATGAGTTTGTCGTATTTGGTCACGCCCACCAGCGACTTGGCTGCACCCAGTTGCATGATAATACTGGTGGCGGCGGGGACAGTACTGATCACGCGCGGGCCCGCAGGCCGTGTGGCCGCAGGCGGTGGGGCGCTGCAGGCGCCCAGCAGACAAAGCACGCCGGTGAGGAGCAGATAAAGTGCAGACACAGCACAACGCACGGCCGGGGCTCCGGTTAAGGCGACGGGGGCTCGTCGAGTTCATCCGTGGGATCGAGCGGACGCGTGAGCATATATTTGCCATCCACCCAATTACCCAAGTCAATCAGTTTGCACTTCTGGCAGCAGAACGGGAAAAAGGGCTCGTCAATGCTGGGTACCGGCTTGCGGCAGATCGGGCAGCGGAAAGCGCCGTCTTCATTATTGGGCAAGGGCGACTGTACCATGGGGGGCCTCAGGCAGCGGATTTTTTACTGGAACTTTTCGAACTCTTGGCCGGGGCGGCGGGTGCCGGCGCGGGTGCAGGAGTGGGGGTGGTTGCCGTTGACGCAGCGGCCGGCGCGGCGGCAGGTGTGCTGCTGGCCACGGTGTCTTTCTTCGCGTCGTCGCTATAGCTCTTGGAGCGGTAGTCGGTTTCGTAGAAGCCCGAACCTTTGAAAATGACGCCCGCACCGGCGGAGATCAGCCGCTTTACTTTCAGCTTGCCACACTTGGGGCATTTGCGGACCGGCTTGGCGGTCATGGATTGAAATTCTTCAAACCGATGGTCGCAGGCCTGACAGGCATATTCATACGTGGGCATAGGACGATCCTTCGTGAGTGCAAATCGGGTCAACTGGCGACTTTAACCTTGGCTGGCCGAATCACCCGACCCCCGCAAGTATAGCCGACCGTGAAGGTCTGTACGATCGTCATGGGGGCCACGCCTTCCTGATGGGGCACCATCATGACGGCCTCGTGTTGGTGCGGATCGAACGGCTGGCCCGTGGGATCAAAGCTTTCGACGCCGCGCTTGACCATGATTTTCGCAAACTCGTTTTTCATGATTTTAATGCCGTCGAGCATACTTTGGGCCGAACCATCCTGCGGCAGCGTGGACATGGCCATGTCGAACTGGTCGAGCAGAGGCATGAAATCACCGGCGAAGTCGGCATTGGTGCGCTGGCGGATTTCCTGCATCTCCTTGTCGGCGCGGCGCTGAACATTGTGCAGTTCGGCCTGCCAGCGGACCAGCTTGGTGCGCAGTTCCGTGACTTCGCTCTGTAACTGCTGGAGTTCATCACGCAGGGATATTTCTTCTCCGGCAGGGGCCTCGGGACCGGTGGGCTCGGGCGCGGGATTGGTGGGTTCAGCGCACATGGTTATTGATCCTTTTTAGACGTGGATTCAGAGTCTTCGCCGGTAAAATGATCTTTGAGTTTTTCGAGGAAGCCCTTGCGCCGGGGGAGTACCGCAATGTCATCAAGATCGGCATATTGCCGCAGCAGGTCTTCCTGCTTGCGGTTGTGCTTGCGCGGGATTTCGACCAGCACCTGGATAATCAGGTCGCCCTGATCACCGCCGCGCAGCGAAGGGAGGCCCAGCCCTTTGATGCGGAGCAGTTCGCCATGCTGGGTGCCTGCGGGGATACGCAGGGTGGATTTGCCGAACAGGGTGGGCACTTCGATATCCGCGCCCAGCGCCAGTTGCGGAAAGCTGACCGGCATTTGCATCACGAGCTGGTTGTTATCGCGCTGGAAAAATTTGTGTTCGCGCACGCGCACCACGACATGCAGATCGCCGCGTGGCCCGCCATGCGTGCCCGGTTCGCCTTCATTGGCGATGCGGACGGCCTGGCCGTCATGCACCCCGGCGGGGATTTTGACAATGAGTGTGCGTTTCTTGGGGTTATGGCCCGTGCCATCGCAGAACTTACAGATTTTATCCACCACTTCGCCGCGCCCGCCGCAGTTGGGGCAGGTGGAGACCATTTGGAACATGCCGCCGAAGCCGCGTTGCATGACCTGGCCGCTGCCGGCGCAGGTGATGCACTTTTTGGGTTTGCTGCCCGGTTCGGCGCCGGTGCCTATGCAATCGTCGCAATGGTCCTGGCGGGTGAAGTCAATGGTTTGTTCGCAGCCTTTGGCGACATCTTCCAGCGTGATGACGGTCTGGGTTTCCAGATCATAGCCGCGCGTGGGCCGCACTCCGCCGCCACCACCACCGCCGCGGCGCCGACCGCCACCCATGTCGCCGAAGATATCGTTGAAGATCGAGAAGATATCTTCGTTCTGCATGTGCTGATAGTCATGCACGGCGGTGCCGCGCAGGCCATCATGGCCGAATTGGTCATAGCGCGCGCGTTTGTCGGAATCGCTCAAAATTTCGTAAGCCTCGGCGGCTTCTTTGAAGCGTTGTTCGGCGTCCTGATCACCGGGATTTTTATCCGGATGGAACTTCATGGCCGCCTTGCGGTAGGCCCGCTTGATCTCGTCCTGGGAGGCCCCTTTGGCAACCTCCAGAACCTGATAATAATCGCGCTGGCTGGCCATATCGAATAACCTTACATCTCACAAGCTTCGAGAAAAAGCCCAGGGAGAGGCTCCCTGGGCTCGTGGTGTTTAGCGTAGATACACGGGCAACGCCGTTACTTGACCGCGCCGTTGATGAGTTCGGCCTCATCCTTCAGCTCGGTCACCATCACGTTGGTGGTCAGGAGCAGACCGGCCACCGAGGCGGCATTCTCCAACGCGGTGCGGCTGACCTTCGCGGGATCAACGATCCCGAGTTTGAACAGGTCGCCATATTCGCCCGTAGCGGCATTGTAGCCGAACGCGCCGGTCTTCTGGAGCACTTCATCCACCACCACGCCGCCATCTTCGCCGGTGTTGGCGACGATCTGGGCCAACGGGGCGCGGAGCGCGGAAGCGATGATATCAAAGCCGACCTTCTCGTCGCCGCGGGCCTTGGTCTTGGCCGCAATCACGGCTTCGATGGCCCGCAGGAAGACCACGCCGCCGCCGGGGACGATGCCTTCTTCCGCCGCCGCACGGGTGGCATGGAGGGCGTCTTCGACGCGGAACTTGGTTTCCTTCATGGCGGTTTCAGTAGCGCCGCCGACCTTGAGGACGGCCACGCCGCCGGTCAGTTTAGCCAGACGTTCCTGCAGCTTTTCGCGATCGTATTCGCTGGTGGTCTTTTCGACCTGCTGCCGGATCTGGTTGATACGCAGCTCGATGTCTTTCTTCTTGCCAGCACCTTCGATGATGGTGGTGTTGTCTTTGTCAATCACCACGCGCTTGGCGCGGCCGAGTTGGCTGACTTCGATGGCGTCGAGCTTGATGCCCAGGTCTTCGCTGATGAATTCACCCGCTGTGACGGCGGCGATATCACCCAGCAGTGCCTTGCGGCGATCGCCAAAGCCGGGGGCCTTGACCGCACAGATATTGAGGATGCCGCGAAGGCGGTTGACGACCAGAGTCGCCAGCGCTTCGTTTTCGACATCTTCGGCAATCAGCAGGACGGGCTTGCCGGTGGTGACGACCTTGTTGAGCAGGGGCAGGATTTCCGTGATCGTGCTGATCTTCTTCTCGAACAGCAGGATATAAGGATCTTCCAGGACGCATTCCAGCGTGGTGGGGTTGTTCATGAAGTACGGCGAGAGGTAACCCTTGTCGAAGGACATGCCTTCAACCAGCGTCATCTCGGTCTTGATGGACTTGCCTTCTTCGATGGTGACCACACCGTCTTTGCCCACGCGTTCGAGGGCATCGGCGATCAGGCCGGCGATTTCGGCATCGCCATTGGCGGAGATCAGGGCGACCTTGCGCAGGTCATCCTTGCCGTTGACCTTCTTGGACTGGCCTTTGATGGATTCGACGGCGGCCTCGACGGCCTTGTCAATCCCGCGCTTGACCGCGGCGGGGTTGACCCCGGCGGTGACGACCTTGACGCCGGCGGCAAAGACCGCTTCGGCCAATACGGTTGCGGTGGTGGTGCCATCGCCCGCGTTGTCGTTGGTCTTGTTGGCGACTTCGTTCACCAGCTTGGCGCCCATGTTTTCAAACGGATCGGGCAGCTCGACTTCCTTGGCGACGGTGACGCCGTCCTTGGTGATCTGCGGCGAGCCCCAGCTCTTCTGCAACACCACGTTGCGGCCCGATGGGCCGAGGGTGACTTTCACCGCGTTGGCGAGTTTCTGTACCCCAACCAGCACTTTTTGCCGGGCGACCTGATCGAACATCAGTTGCTTAGCAGCCATCGTAAATATCCTCTTATAGTAATACGGTCAATTCTAAGGCACGACTCCCGGCCGAGGCCCGGGTCACACCGGGATTACTTTTCCACAACGCCCAGCAGATCGCTCTCACGAACGATCACGAGCTTCAAATCATTCACTTTGATTTCGGTGCCGGCATATTTGCCGTAGTAGACCTGATCGCCGACTTTGACGCTCAGGGCCACGCGCTTGCCGCCTTCCAGCAGCTTGCCGGGGCCAATGGCCACGACTTTGCCGAAGGTGGGCTTTTCCGCGGCCGATTCGGGCAGAACGATCCCGGTGGCGGTCTTGGTTTCCGCTTCCGCGGGTTTGATTACGAGACGATCATCAAGAGGACGAATATTCATGTGCGTTAACTCCTTCGAAAAAAGGTAATTCCTAAAGTTTCCGTGGCTCCGGGCTTACATCATGCCGCCCATGCCACCCATACCGCCCATTCCACCCATGCCGCCCATACCTCCCATGCCACCCATTCCGCCCATGCCATCCATACCACCGGGGCCACCGGCGGGAGCAGCATCTTTATCCTTGGGCTTTTCGACGATGATGGCGTCGGTGGTCAGCAGCAGCGTGGCGACGCTGGCGGCGTTCTGCAGCGCCGAACGTTCCACCTTGGTCGGGGTGATGATGCCGGCCTTGATCATGTCTTCTTCAAAATCCAGCGTCAGGGCGTTGAAGCCAAAGTTGGCTTTGCCCTTGATGATCTTGCGGGCGATCACGCCGCCGTCTTCGCCGGCATTCGCCGCGATGCAGCGGGTGGGTTCCTGCAGGGCCCGGCGGACGATTTCCACGCCGGTGCGTTCATCGTCGCTGTTGACGACGAGCTTGTCGAGTACGCTCAGACTGCGGAGCAGGGCGGTGCCGCCGCCGGGGAGGATGCCTTCTTCCACCGCAGCGCGGGTGGCGTGCAAGGCGTCTTCGACGCGGGCCTTCTTTTCCTTCATATCGCTTTCGGTGGCAGCGCCCACATTGATCTGGGCCACGCCGCCGGCGAGCTTCGCCAGACGTTCCTGCAGTTTTTCGCGGTCATAATCGCTGGTGGTCGTGCTGATCTCGTTGCGAATCTGTTCGATGCGCGACTTGATCGCATCGGTGCGGCCCACGCCTTCGATGATGGTGGTGTTGTCGTTGTCAATCTCAATTTTTTTGGCGGTGCCCAGATCGCTGAGGGTCAGTTTTTCCAGGTCCATGCCCAGGTCCTTCATGACGGCCTTGCCGCCGGTGAGGACCGCGAGGTCTTCCAGCATCGCCTTGCGGCGGTCGCCATAACCCGGGGCCTTGACGGCCGCGACGTT
>JBAXGE010000109.1:0-7588 GCA_037139555.1 Phycisphaerae bacterium | reverse complement strand
CCGATCGCCGAAGACGGCCACGGCGGCAAGCTGAACTGTAACGCCGACACCGCCGCCGGGCAGGTGGCCGCGGCGCTGAAGGCCGAAAAACTGGTGCTGGTGTCCGACACCCACGGCATCCGCGCCCGCAAGGAAGACCCGCACTCGCTGCTGCGGAGCATCACCAAGGCCGGGATCGAAGAACTGATCGCCTGCGGCGAAATCGGCGAGGGCATGTTGCCCAAGGTCGAAAGCTGCATCACCGCGCTGGATGCGGGCGTAAAGAAGACGCACATTATTGATGGCCGATTCCCGCATTCGCTGTTGTTGGAAATCTATTCGGACGCCGGTGTGGGTACCGAAATTTTGTTGTAATGGTAGGTTAAAAAAATGGCTAAAGCAGATTTTGTCAGTATCGCCAACACCCCGCAGGACCTTCTGGAACATTACCTGCAAACCGCGCTGGACCTGAAGGCGGAATTCAAAAAGAACGGCCGCAATACCCCGCGTCTGGCGGGTAAGAATCTGGCGATGCTGTTTGAAAAGCCCTCGCTGCGGACGCGCGTCAGCTTTGAAGTGGCCATGCGCCATCTGGGCGGTTCGGCATTGTATATCTCGCCCAGCGAAGTGGGTCTGGGCAAGCGCGAATCCGCCGCCGATGTGGCGCGCGTGCTTTCGGGCATGTGCGATGGCATCATGGCGCGGGTGTTCGAACATCAGAAATTGCTGGACCTGGCCCAGTATGCCAAGGTGCCGGTGGTCAACGGGCTGTCGGATTACAGCCATCCCTGCCAGGCGCTGGCGGATGTGATGACCGCGCGCGAACATTTTGGCAAACTCAACGGTCTGACGCTGGCGTATATCGGCGATGGCAACAATGTGGCCCGGTCGCTGATGGTGGCCTGCGCCCGTTTCGGGATGAAGTTCCGCATCGCCACCCCGCCGGGGTATGAGCTGGAAGATTCGCTGGTCCAGCGGATCATGGCGCAGGTGCCCACGCTGGATGTCGGGGCCACGCGCGATCCCGAAATGGCGGTGCGGCACGCCGATGTCATCTACACCGACACGTGGGTATCCATGGGTCAGGAAGAGGAAAAAGAACAGCGCGTCGCGGTGTTCAAACCTTATCAGATCAATGAAGCCCTGCTGGCCAAAGCGCCCAAGCATGCCATTGTGATGCACTGTCTGCCCGCGTATCGCGGCGTGGAAATCACCGATGGCGTGATGGACGGGCCGCAGAGCGTGGTCTTCCAGGAAGCGGAAAACCGTCTGCATTTCCAAAAAGGCCTGCTGGCCTGTCTGCTGGCGTAACGCCCGCGGCTCTCACCCAAGGATTCGTTCATGGCAACCTCCCCCCTGCGTCGGCATGATGGCCGCAAAGCTGATCAATTGCGGCCGGTACGTTTTCAGCGCAACTTCGTGCCCTCGGCGGGCGGATCGGTGCTGGTGAGTTTCGGCTCCACGCGCGTGATCTGCACGGCGATGTTCGAAACCGGCGTGCCCTCATGGCGCAAAGGCAGCGGCGAAGGCTGGGTCAGCGCCGAATACGGCATGCTCCCCGGCTCGACCCCGCAGCGCAAGAAGCGCGACAGCGGCAAGCCCGATGGCCGCAGCGTGGAAATCCAGCGTCTGGTAGGCCGCGCGCTGCGCAGCGTGGTGGATACCAAGCTGCTGGGCGAAAATTGCGTGTGGCTGGACTGCGATGTGCTGCAGGCCGATGGCGGGACGCGTACCGCGAGTATCACCGGGGCGTATGTGGCGCTGTATGACTGCCTGCGCCAGGCGGTGAAGGCGAAGAAAATCGCCCAGATGCCCATCACCAACCAGATCGCCGCCATCAGTGTGGGCATGGTCAATGGTCAGGCCGTGCTGGACCTGGACTATGTCGAAGATGTCGCCGCGCAGGTGGATATGAACGTGGCCATGCTGGCGGGCGATAAATTTGTGGAATTGCAGGGCACCGCCGAACACGGGGCGTTCACCAAGAGTGAATTTTTGCAGATGCTGGAACGGGCCGAAAAGGGCATCCGGGAACTGCATAGCCTGCAAAATAAGGCTTTACGGCTCAAGTAATATTCCCCCATTAACGTAAGCGCTAAACTACGGCCACATCCGCAGTTAACATTATGCGTTTTTTCTGAACCGCGTCGCATTCACTTCGTAAAAGCCGAAGTATAACGTCCGAACTTTGTCATTGTCTAATTCGATCCGCGCGCCAATACTCATCGTATAAGGACTAGGTACGTTGTTGTTGATGTACCGTGTCACTTGGAACTTCAGCGAGGAGTCGTGTTATGACGCTGTTAGCAACCGGACGCAAAGCCACCCGCCGCGTGAGTCGTGCCATCCCGAATCAGACCGCTAGTCTGACCCCCGAGCAGACCGCCTTGGTCAATGAAGCGCTCAAGAGCGATTTACAGTATATGGATCACGCCAGTTTCAAACACCCGGAGGCCGAAGCGGAACTGTTCGGCCAGCCGCTGGATTTCCAACTCGCCTCCACGAGCTGGTATCACGATGTGGTGGATGCGGGCGGGACCGATGGCAGCAGTGGCCCGCGCAGTTTGCTATCGGGCAAACAGGAAGTGCAGATTTTCAAACGCTTCAACTATGCCCGTTACCGGCTGGCGGAATTGGCCCAGCAATATCAGGCCGACCCCAGCGCCGCCACCGGGCACGAAATTATCGCCTGGTACAACCGCGTCAGTGAGGCCCGCGATCTGATCGCGCAGGCCAATCTGGCGCTGGTACTGGCCATGGCCAAACGTATGCGGCCCAGCGGGCTGGACTTTGCCGACATGGTCTCGGAAGGCAACATGGCGCTGCTGCGGGCGATTGACAAGTTTGATTTCGACCGCGGGTTCAAGCTGTCCACCTACGCGTGCCGGGCCATTCTGAAAGGCCTCAGCCGCATGTCCATCAAGCGCCAGCGGCAACGGCAGTTGACGCCGGTGGAGTTTGATCCGGATATGGAACGCTCGAACCATACCGAGGTGATTCATGCCGAGCAGGCGGAGAATGCGCTGGCGGACTTGAATCAGGTCATGCAGGCCAACGCGGCCCACTTGACCCCGGTGGAACAACGCGTGATTGCGGCCCGTTACGGCGTCAGCATCCCCGGCCAGGCCCATGCGGGCGCGGCATTGACGCTGGAAGAAGTCGGCAAGATTGTCGGCGTCACCCGCGAACGCGTGCGCCAGATTCAGAAAGTGGCGCTGGATAAAATCCGCCGCGCCGTATTCAGCGTGACGGCGGGATAAGGCTTCGCCCAACCTAAACCACCCACCCGGCACGGCCAGAAATGTCCGTGCCGTTTTTTTATGGTGCATCCGGGTTTTCCGGGGTATCGTCTTCGCCCCAAAGGGGCGGCATTTATAAAGCCCAGGGCAACGCCCTGGGTTTTGGTGCGACCAGCCTTGGGTGCTCTGAAGGAGCACGATTTGCCGTTATAAATGGTGCTCCTTCAGAGCACTGCGCAGGTCGGGACGCGGCTACCCAGGGCGTTGCCCTGGGCTATACAAATATTGCCCCGTTGGGGCAGAATACCCAAGGCTCCCCGGAAATGCCGGATAAACCATTTATGCGCTGCAGTATTCCAGGAATGCAGCGCATAAAAAAGCTCCCCGGAACATCATTCCGGGGAGCTTGAATGGCATGCGTAAATCCGTCAGCGGGCTTAGTAGTCTTCGCAGCCTGTGTCTGCTTGTTGCTTGCGCGAGCAACACACCTGTCGGTGCCCTAATTCGCATTATGGCAACCGTAAACGCAGCACACGCAGATTCAATTCGGGAAGAATGTCTTCATTCACGAAAAGATCAGAAATCAGTTCGTCAGGCGTTTCGTCACCAACTTGTATTGATGCTTGCGCTTGCTCCACGAGCGTAAGCGAAACAGAAGCTGGGGCCGACAACTCGAGAACAGATTCCCAATCTGCGTCATCATCCTCTGATTTCATCGGTCTCGGAATAACCGAGAGTACTGAAAGTGGGAGCCCACCCAAAACGTTGATGCGGTCAATTGCACGTTGAGCAATGTCGTTGTCATTGGCTCTCACACTCGCTACCGCACACCATAACAAGCCGTAGCGCTCCCACACGCTGTTAAGAGAGCCGTCCGTCACACGAGCAAACAGTTGCTCGCAGAGAGTCCTAGCCGCCGCGCGTTCGCGACGGAACAACATCGTCATCAAATAGAAGACCGGCGGCGCCAGTTCGACAATCGCAAAATCAAAATCTTGAGAAAGCCTCAGCATCGTGCGCTTCGCGTTGAAGATGATGCACATTGAGTCATCTTGCTCTTTCCGGAATCTCGTGAATGTTTCAGCCGCCTTCGCGGGCGCATAATACGCTCGCAGTCCGAGCACAAGCGGCCAGTTGAACATATCTCCCGCAAAACTAAGCGGACCGTGCGGCAGGTCTTTCATCCCATCCGAGATGACGGCATGTGCCAAAGCTTCCCTGAAATGGCTTGTGGAGATGGTGATGGCGGCGATCGCTGCTAAGGTTGCGTGCGCCGATCGTGCCGCATGTTCGAGCACAGAGTAGCGGTCGACAGGATTCCACGTATCGTCGTCTAACGCCCGAGCGAGTTCGACGACATCGATTTCCGACTTGATGGACCGATTTAGGTCGATTAAGTCCGTAAGGAAGTCCTTCCTCTCACACTTGAAATTGTAGGTACGATAGTTCTGCGTACTAAAAACACCCTCTGCATTCATTCGTCGGCGATCATCTTCCGTGACTTCGAGAAATACATGGAACACGAATGAAGGCTTGACCCAAGATCGGGTCAACTTCCCGAAGATTTTCATCGGGTTGCTCATTGAAGCGGGCACGTCGGCAGAATCGACCTCCACTGCGAAAACTGGTAGCTCAGACTTCTCGTCGATAAAGAAGGCGAGATCAATCTGTTCAGGATGTGGTTGCGTGCCGGGGATGTCCCACTCGCAGATCACGCAATACCCCAGCGCGATTCCAACCGCTTCGATTGCCTTAATGGTGGCGATGCTTTGTGGTGTCCTGTGCTGGCCCATGGAGGTTCCTCAAGCGATGGTTATCGAAGACTATCAGCCGCAACGGCTACACTATTGGCTTTACGAGACACCGTACCCTATAGTCACATTTTGCGTTGCTGTGGCTACCACAATCCATTTGTATAGCCCAATTCTAATGGCCTGCAAGTATGCACACAACCGGAAGGAGAAAAACTATAAATCGTGCACCTTCAGAGCACACGGGGCGGGTTGCATCAAAACCCAGGGCGGTTGCCCTGGGCTGTATAAATATTGCCCCGTTGGGGCAGAATAACCAAAGCTCCCCGGAAATACCAGATGAATCCACGAATCCCCCAACCCCACGCACCCACCAAATCCGGGCGACCGCCGGTCGCCCCTACCCACATTTCCGTGCCCCTCTGTGTTTTCCGAAAAAAAATAGGGAACGCAGCGCATAAAAAAGCTCCCCGGAAGATCAATCCGGGGAGCTTTGATCACTTACGTAAATCCGTCAGCGAGGCTTAGTAGTCTTCGCCGCCGCCGTGGTCGTGGTTATGGCCACCCTTTTCGGCCTTCTTGGGCAGGTCGCTGATGACCGCGTCGGTCGTGAGCAGCAGGCTGGAGATGGAGGCCGCGTTGGTCAGCGCGGTACGTTCGACCTTGGTGGGCACAATGACGCCCATCTTGACCATGTCGCCGTATTCGTGGGTCAGGGCGTTGTAACCGAAGTTCACTTCCTTGCTCTCGATGACCTTCTGGGCCACGATCGAGCCATCCACGCCGGCATTGGCGGAGATTTGCTTGATGGGAGCAAACAAAGCGCGCTTCACGATATCGGCGCCGATCTTTTCATCGCCGTCGAGTTTCAGCTTGTCAATGGCGCCCAGGGTCCGCAGCACACTCACGCCGCCACCGGGGAGAATGCCTTCTTCGACGGCCGCACGGCAGGCGTGCAGGGCGTCTTCGACGCGGGCCTTCTTTTCCTTCATGGCCGCTTCGGTCGCCGCGCCCACCTTGATGATGGCCACGCCGCCGGCCAGCTTGGCCAGACGTTCCTGCAGCTTTTCGCGGTCGTAATCGCTGGTGGTCCGGTCAATCTCGTTCTTGAGCTGATCAATCCGGGCCTTGATGTCGCTACTCTTGCCGGCACCTTCGATGATGGTGGTGGCTTCTTTTTCGACCTTGATCTTCTTGGCCTTGCCGAGGTCCTTGAGTTCCAGCGTTTCGAGGCTGATACCCAGTTCCTTGAAGACGGCCTTGCCACCGGTGACGATGGCGATGTCTTCGAGCATGGCCTTGCGGCGATCGCCAAAGCCGGGGGCTTTGACCGCGACCACCTTGAGGATGCCGCGGAGCTTGTTGACGACCAGAGTCGCCAGGGCTTCGCCTTCGATATCTTCGGCAATGATCAGGAGGCCCTTGCCGGCTTCGGCGACTTTGCCGAGGATGGGCAGCAGGTCCTTGATCGAGCTGATCTTTTCTTCATGGATGAGGATGTAGGCGTCTTCCAGTTCCGCCGCGGCGGTCTTGGGATCGGCGAAGTGCGGGCTGATGTAACCCTTATCGAACTGCAGACCTTCGACGAGGTCCACGGTGGTATCGAGGCCCTTGCCTTCTTCCACGGTGATCACGCCGTCCTTGCCGACCTTGTCCATGGCATCGGCAATCATCTGCCCGATCTGGGCGTCCTGATTGGCCGAGCTGGTGCCGACCTGGGCGACCTGCTTGCTGGAGTTCACCTTGACCGACATGTGCTGCAACTCGGCCACGACCGCATCCACGGCCTTTTCGATGCCGCGCTTGAGCAGGGTGGGGTTGGCGCCGGCGGTGACGTTCTTGAGGCCTTCGCTGAAGATCGCTTCGGCATAGACCGTCGCGGTGGTGGTGCCATCACCCGCCACGGTGCTGGTCTTGCTGGCGACTTCCTTCACCAACTGGGCACCGAGATTTTCGAGGGGGTCTTCGAGTTCGATTTCCTTGGCCACGGTGACGCCGTCTTTGGTCACGGTGGGGGAACCGAAGCTCTTTTCAATCACGACATTACGGCCCGAGGGGCCCAGGGTCACTTTGACCGCGCGGGCCAGGACCTTCACGCCGACAAGAATCTTCTCGCGGGCTTCATTCGAGAATTCAATCAATTTGGCTGCCATAGTAGCTCACTCCGTCATAAAAAAAGATACCGAACCACCGGTGCGGGTTCGTGGATACATTACTCAACAATGGCCAGAACTTCTTCTTCCGACATGATCATCAGCTCTTCGCCGTCAATCTTGAGTTCGGTGCCGGCGTAGCTGGCGAAAATGACCTCGTCGCCCTTCTTGACCTGGAACTTGGCGCGGGTGCCATCATCCAAGAGCTTGCCTTCGCCGATGGCGACGACTTTGCCACGACGGGGCTTTTCTTTGGCGCTTTCGGGCAGGACGATACCACTCTTGGTGGTGGTTTCCGCTTCCAGACGCTTGATAATGATTTTGTCAGCGAGGGGACGAACCTTCAGGGCCATGGATTGCTCCTTTTGCAACAAGTATCCCAAAAACCATAGGTCAGGCGACAATCGCCCGACAATTGGTGCATGTCTATTACGACGAGCTACGTAATGCAAAGGTTATGCCAAGC
>JBAXGE010000108.1:0-7605 GCA_037139555.1 Phycisphaerae bacterium | reverse complement strand
GGTGATACCAGCATCACGCAGGCACAGATTGATCAACTGGCCATGGCCAGTGTGCGTTTGGATCATTACGGTGCGGGAGGTGCCCCATGAAATCAATCACCCTAATGGGCATTTTGGCGTTAGGTCTGCTGCTCTGTGTCAGCGCGGTGCTGGCGCTGCAACCCCAGACGCCTCCCGCCACCAATCCCGTCACAGACCCCTTTACTGCCGTGGATATCTGGGTGGATTCAGGCCGGCAGGCTTTGGGCGCCTATCAATTCGAGCTGACTCTGGAGCGGGGCAAAGGTGAAATCGTGGGGTTGGAGGGGGGCGAACATCCCGCTTTTGCCCAGCCGCCGTACTATGACCCGGCGGCGCTCTCGGGTCAGCGCATCATCGTGGCCGCCTATCAGGTCACCGCGCCGCTGCCCACCGGCAAGACGCGCGTGGCCCGGGTGCATCTGCAATTACACGGGGACATCAAACCCCAATACGTGGTCAAACTTATCGCCTCGTGTGGTGCCGCCGGTGAAACCATCCCGGCCACGGCGGGCGCACAGGAAACTTTGCAGGGAGATCGGTAATGAAACGCAAATCGTTATGGGTATTGACAACAACAGTAGTACTGAGTTTGGTGGCACTGCTCATTTATGGTTGCAACGCGTCGCCTGACCGGACCTCGGAAAGTCCAGATAATCGCTCATTAGTATATGGACTCATACAATCTGATATCCCGTTTCAATATCCAGTTTTGTCTGAAGGTGAAAAACCGGACGTTAATCCCGGCGAAGAACTCTGGGTCATCACCAAACCCAACAGTGTACTGTCACCCGGCACCCAACCCGCCCAAGCCCAGCAGGGCCAGCAAACCCCCCAACCCACCGACGACCAATCACCCACCACCGGCACACTGGCTATCCAGAAAGACCAGCAATTTATCCCCATACCGCTCAAGCACACTGACGTTAAAGCCCGCATCAGCGGCTATATCGCCTCGGTAGCGGTGACCCAGCAATTCCACAACCCGTATCCCGAAAAAATCGAAGCCGTCTACGTCTTCCCCTTGCCGGAAAATGCCGGGATCAATGAATTTATCATGACCATCGGCACCCGCAAGATTCGCGGCATCATCCGTGAGCGCGAGGAAGCCACCAAAATCTATAACCAAGCCAAACAGCAGGGCTATGTGGCCTCGCTGATGACGCAGGAACGCCCCAACATCTTTACCCAGCGCGTCGCGAACATCGAGCCCGGCAAGCAGATTGATATCGAAATCCGTTACTTCCACACCCTGACCTATCAGGATGGCGGCTACGAATGGGTGTTCCCCATGGTGGTCGGCCCGCGCTATAACCCCGCTGGCAGTACCGATGGCGTCGGTGCGGTGGGGACGAGTGCGGTCGGCCAGTCCGGCCAGAAAACCGAAGTTGCCTACCTTAAACCCACCCAGCGCAGCGGCCATGATATCAGCCTGGAAGTGGACCTCAATGCCGGCGTCACGCTGGAAGCCCTCAGCAGTGTGAATCATGTCATCCGCCAGCAGAATCGCGGCCCCGGTCAAGTCGTGGTCCAACTCGACGCCAGCGATACCATCCCCAACAAAGATTTCGTCCTGCGCTATCGCGTCGCCGGTGCGGTGGTCAAGACTGCGCTGATGGTCACGGCCGATCCCGCCGGCACGGGCGGCTATTTCACCCTCATGCTGGTCCCGCCTGCGGAACTGAAAAACCTGCCCCGCCGGGCGGTGGAAATGGTCTTCGTCGTGGACACCTCCGGCTCGATGAGCGGCGAACCACTGTCGCAGGCCAAACGTGCCGCGACTGTGGCGCTGGGCAAAATGCTGCCCACCGATACCTTCCAGATTGTGCAATTCGCCGGCAGTGCCAGCCAGATGGCCGAGTCTCCATTGAATGTGACGCCCGCCAGCCGCAAAACCGGCGAACAATACTTGGCCAATCTGAACGAGGGCGGCGGCACGGAAATGTTGCAGGGCATCAATAAGGCTCTGGACTTTCCCCATGATGAAAACCGCACCCGTGTGGTCGCCTTCATGACCGATGGCTACATCGGCAACGAAACGCAAATCCTCCGCGCGCTGTATGCCAAACTCGCCGATTCCAAGGTCTTCAGCTTCGGCGTGGGGTCTTCGACGAATCGTTATCTGCTGGATAACATGGCCCGCATCGGCAACGGCACCACGGCGTATCTACCGCTGAATACCAACCCCGAACCGGTCATGGATGCCTATTTTGAACGCATCAGCCATCCCGCACTGAGCAACATCGCCCTCGCCTTCGACGGCATGAAAGTCACCGACATTTATCCCCGGCAGGTGCCAGATTTGTTCGTGGGCCAGCCGGTCATTATCACCGGCCGCTACACCGGCACACCTCAAGCCGGGTCGGTGACCATCACCGGCCGTGCGGGCCAGGAAAAACTCACCACCCGCATGCCCGTCACCGCCGAAAACACCCAGGCCAACCCCGGCATCCGCACCGTCTGGGCGCGGATGAAAATCGCCGATCTGTCCGATACCGCCCTGCGCGACAATGTGGATGTGACCAAAGACATCCGCGCCACCGCCCTGGAGTACGGCCTGATGTCCGCCTACACCGCCTTCGTCGCGGTGGATTCCCAGACCAAAACCACCGGCGACCACGGCACCACCATCGCCGTCCCGGTCCCCATGCCCGATGGTGTGCGCTATGACACCACGGTGAATGAAGGCACGAAGCCACAGCCGTAAGATTAATCCTGCCGCTTTCACGTTCTTAACTAGGGAGCTTCTCGTGATTACAAAACTGCGTTCCCCCGGTTGCCTCTTTGCTCTGCTGTTGAGTATCCTCTGGCTCACCGGCTGTGCCCGCAGTTACACCACCCCATCCGGGCGCGCGGATTTAACTGACATTACCAGCAGCACCATGCGGGAAAGCTTTGCCGCCAAACCCGCCGCCGTGCTACCGGCCAATATTGCCGCAGTGCGGGTGCAGACCACTGGGTACAGCAGCTATCGCACCCGCGACCAGGGCGGGGTGTACGGTGGGGGGCGGTATAGCGTGCTGACTGTGCGCGAGGTGGAGGATGAGGCCGACCTGAAACGCATCACCGAACTGCCCGATGTGGCGGGTCTTACCGGGGTGGGGCGGTTGCTGCTGCCCGAGGCACTCAATACCGATGTGCAGTTACGCGAAGGCGCCGCGCGGGTTAAAGCCGACATGCTGCTGATTTACACCTTCGAGACCACTTTCCACCAGAATGACGAGTCCACCGCCCTGAAAATCATCACGCTGGGCTGGTCGCCCACCCGCAAAGTTTCGGTGTATGTGACGGTTTCTGCGCTGCTGATGGATGTCCGTACCGGCTTCATCTACGGCACGCTGGAAGCCACCGAAAAACGCGCCCTCTCGACTACGGCCTGGGATTCCGAAGAGGCCATGGACCGTGCCCGCCAAGAGGCCGAAACTGCCGGCTTTAAGGCCCTGGTCCGCGAGTTCGAAAAGGCCTGGCCCAGCTTTGCCAAGCGGGCTAAACTGGGGGCCTAAAGGCCCGAAACGAAACCATCAGACCGACCGGTCAGTTTTACGGCATTCACCCGGGGCTTCGGGTATAATTTCCGGTTTTATCGGAGCCCCTAATGATTGGTCAGTATCTCACCGAAGACATGCCCGGCATCGGCGGTCTTATCAAGCAAGCCACCACGGATTTTATCGTCGAAGAAATCCCGCTTTACGAAGCCGCTGGCGAAGGCACCCACGCCTACATCTTTGTGGAAAAAGAGGGCGTCACCACCTTTGACGCCATTCGCATCCTGGCCAAGGCTCTGGGCCGGCGCAATTTTGACATCGGCTACGGCGGGCTGAAAGACGCCCGGGCCATCACCCGGCAGTGGTTTTCCATCGAACACGAAGACCCCGAACGCCTCAAAGAACTCAAACTGCCCCGGCTGAAAATTCTGGCCGCCACCCGCCACCGTAATAAGATCAAACTCGGCCACCTCGGCGGGAACCGTTTCGACATCAAAATCCGCAATCCCGAATGGAGCCGCGTGGATGGCGGGCTGACCCGTGCCTTGGGCCGGGCCCGCGCCATCATGCACCGGCTGGGTGAAACCGGCGTGCCCAATTATTACGGCCCGCAGCGCTTCGGCATGCGCGGCGACAACCACGCCCTGGGCCTGGCCCTGATGCGCGGCGATTACAAAGATTTCCTCGATCACTTCCTCGGCAAGCCCGATGAAAAGCTGGACCATGCCCACGTGCTGGCGGGGCGCACCTATTACGAAGCCGGTGAATACGCCAAGGCCGTGGCCGCGTGGCCGGGGCACATGGGCAACGAACGCCGGGCCTTGTCGGTGCTGATTGCGAGCAAAGGCTCCAAGCGTGCGGTGGATCTGGTGGATTCACGGCTGAAGGATTTGTTCCTCTCCGCGCTGCAATCGCATTTGTTCAACGCGTATCTCACGCTGCGTCTGCCTGCCATTGATCAGGTCTGGCCAGGCGATATGTGTATGAAGCACGACAACGGGGCCTGTTTCCATGTGGAGAATACGCCCGAAGCCGCCGCCGTGGAGCAGGTGCGTTGTGCCAGTCAGGAAATTTCGCCCACCGGCCCGCTCTATGGCCGCAAACTCAGCCGCACCGCCGGGCGCTCGGGTGAATTGGAAACGCAGGTCCTCGCCGAAGCGGGGATCAAGGAAGAGGATGCCGGCAGCACCGCCTTGGGCCATGGTGCCCGCCGGGCGCTAAGGTTCTTTGCCCGCGAACCGCAGATGCAGACCGGCCAGGACGACAACGGCCCATATTTGCGCGTGCAATTCGCCCTTAACAGCGGCTGTTACGCCACGGTTCTGCTGAGTGAAATCATGAAAACGGATGTGGATATTGATTGATCGGTTCTGCATGGGAGGCCGCATGGTACGCCGGATATTTGCTATCGGATTGGGACTGCTGGCCTTGACGCAGACTCTGGGGGCGCAGACGCCGCCGGGGCCGGAACAGAATTTGCGCGTCAGCAACGAAGTCCGCATTTACCAGATGGACAAGGACGCCGTGGTCAATATCACCAGCACCCGGGTGGTGAATGCCCGCGTGGGTACCGGCGACGAAATCTTCGACCGGTTTTTCGGCCCCACCGTGGTCCGCGCGGTGCCGTCCACGTCACTGGGTTCGGGGTTTGTGATTCATCCCTCGGGCTATATCCTGACCAATGAACACGTCATAGACCGCGCCAGCGAAGTGAACATCGTGCTGGCCAATGGCGACAAATTGCCCGCCGTGATTATCGCCACCGATACGGAGCATGACCTGGCGATCCTCAAGGTCGCGCCCGCCAAGCCCCTGCAGGCCATCCGGCTGGGTGTCTCGGACGATCTGATGATTGGCGAACCCGTCTATGCCATCGGCAATCCCTTTGGCTTCAGCGGTTCGATGACCCGCGGCATCGTCTCAGCGCTGGCCCGCGAACTCACCTTTCCCGGCGACCGCGTCTTCAAGGGCCTGATCCAGACCGATGCCTCCATCAACCCCGGCAACTCCGGCGGACCTTTGCTCAATGCCTATGGTCAGGTGATCGGCGTCAATACCGCCATCAAGGCCGATGCCAACGGAATCGGCTTTGCCATTGGTATCTCCACCGTGCGCGATTCCCTGCCCCAACTGTTACAAACCGAAGTCACCAAGCGCGTGCAACTGGGCTTTACCCTGAAAGAATCGCGGACCATTGCCCCGCCCGCCCAGATCGGCGTGGCCGTACTGATTGCCGCGGTGCAGAGCGGCTCGGAAGCCGAAAAGGTCGGTCTGCGTGTGGGGGATCATGTGGTGGCGGTGGGGGAGACACCGGCCGATACCATTGTCTCCGCCTTGGTCGCCTGTCAGGAAGCCAAAGCTGGTGCGGTCATGGTGCTGCGCATCGAACGCGAAGGCAAACTATACGAGGCCAAGGTGCCCGTCACGCCCGCGCCGCCGCCGGAATCGGAACGGATACTGCTGGATAAACTGGGCGTAGAAGCCATCAGTCTTACCCCCGCGCTGGCCCGGCAGTACGGCCTGAGTGTCAGCGCCGGCATTATGATTACCAGCGTTCGCAAAGGTTCACCCGCCGCGACGGGGGGGCTGCAGGCGCAGGATATTATCAACCAGATCGGTCCCTATTATGTCACTACCAACGATGACGCGGCGACGCTGCTCAAATCCGCCACGAAGCGTACCCGGGTACGGCTGGGGATCATTCGTGGCGATGCCCGCGGCTTGACCATGGTCAATATTAACTAAGGTTTTCACGCATGCTCAAACTGGCTTTTTCCACCAATGCCTTCAAGCAAACCACGCTGGAAGCCGCTTTGAAAACCATTGCCGACATCGGCTATGCCGGGGCGGAAATCCTCGCCGATGTGCCCCATGCGTATCCGCCGGAGATGCCCGATTCGCGGGTGCTGGCCCTGCGCAAACTCATGGCCCTGCGGCATTTGCAGGTATCCAATGTCAACGCCTTCACGCTCTTTGCCCTTGGTGATACGTATCACCCCACGTGGATCGAAGACGACGAAGACCTGCGCAGCCAGCGCATCAGCCACACTGTCAACTGTATCGAATTAACCCACGCGCTGGGCGGCAAGACTATTTCGCTCCAGCCCGGTGGCCCGCAGGGGGCGTTGAATCGCGCGGTCGCGCTGGGGCGTTACCGGGCCGGTCTGGAAGAAGTGCTGCCCCTCGCGGAAGAACTCGGCATCACGCTGATGATCGAACCCGAACCCGGCCTGATCATCCAGCACGCGCAGGAATGTGTCGAATTGCTCACGGCCATCAATCACCCCAACCTCAAGATGAATTGTGATCTGGGGCATTTTTACTGTGTGGATGAAGACCCCGCCGAGGTGATCCGGCAATGTGCGCCGTGGATCGCCCATGTCCACCTCGAAGACATCGCCGAAAGTCGCGTGCATCAGCACTTGGTGCCCGGCACCGGGGCGATGGACTTCCCGGCCATCTTCACGGCCCTGCGTGATATCAAATACGCCGGTTGGGTGACGGTGGAACTGTATCCCTATGAAAGCACCGCCGCCGTGGTGGCCCGGGATGCGTGGAATTATCTGCAACCGTATCTTGGCTAAGCCTGGTGGTTGGTGACGTTATGCCGAATAAAGACCAAGATTGGCTGCAACTGGGCTCGGGTAAAAAATACCTCGAGCGGGTCAAGCGCCCCATTCATAGCCTGATCTTCATCAGTCCCTTCCTGATTATTTATCAGGTGGGCACCGCCTTGCACCCCTGGGCCACCGGCCAGGAAGCACCCGCGCACGTGCTGGCGTTCACCGAACTGCTCAGTTTTTTTTCCGTATTCGGGGCGATTGGTGGTTACATGCCCCTGGGGCTGGTCATTGCCGGGCTGGTGGCGTGGCATCTGAAGCGTGGGGATAAAACCGAAATTCGCGGCTGGTTCTATGTGGGTATGTTCGCCGAAAGTATCGTCTGGGCCATACCCATGGTGATGCTGGGCATGGTCGTGCTGCGCAGTCCGGCGGTGGGGATGGCCCTGCGGGCGACCCCGCATTTGTCGGGCTTGACCTGGCAGACGGCCGTGGTGTTGTCGGTGGGCGCGGGGATTTACGAGGAACTGATCTTCCGTCTG
>JBAXGE010000107.1:0-7799 GCA_037139555.1 Phycisphaerae bacterium | reverse complement strand
GTGGTCATCACTTACTGGGAAAAATGGACCCGGCATGAGTATGATGCCATCCGTGCGGTGGTGGACAAGTTCAATATGGGGCAGCGGGAAGTATTTGTGCAACTGTTGTCCATCAGTCAGATACAGAATAAAACCTTGCTGGCCGTGGCCGGGGGCGATCCGCCCGATCTGGCCGGGTTGTATGCCGATCAGGTGCCCCAGTTTTACGAGTATGGCGCGCTCGAATCGCTGGGTGATCTGCAAACCGAGGGGGTATTGACGAAAGACACTTACAAGCCGTTTGCCTGGCGGATTATGGCGCCCCAGCAGATACCTTATGCGATTGTCACCACGCCGGCGGTGATCGGACTCTTTTGGAATAAAGACCGTTTCACGCAGGCGGGATTGGACCCGGAAACACCCCCGCAAACCTTGGAAGAATTGCAGACTTTTTCGGATCGTATGACCGAGCGCGATGCCCAGGGCAACCTGACCCGGGTCGGTTTTCTGCCCAACGAACCGGGTTGGTATGACAGCATGTGGGGCGTCTATTTTGGCAATCTATTATTTGATGCCCAAACCGGACGCTTCGGCATTAATACCCCCGAGAACCGGGCAGCGTACATCTGGTATCAAAACTATGCCAAGCACTATGGGGCACAGGAAGTGCAAACCTTTTCGGGTGGGTTTGGTCAGTTTGCCACGCCGGACAATCCATTCTTCACCGGCAAGACGGCCATGGTCATACAGGGGCCTTGGTTCCCGACTTTTATTGCCCGCTTCAAGCCGGAACTGGTCGGGCATTACGGGGTGGCGGCATTTCCCACCAGCTATGGCAAGCCGGGCGATGCGGTGCTGGGGGATGCGGATGTACTGGTGATCCCGCATGGCGCCAAGCATCCGCGTGAAGCCCGGCAGTTTATCCGTTTTATGATCCAGCCGGAGAATATGGAAGCGCTCTGCCGGGCGCAAGGCAAGCCTTCGCCTTTGAGTTATGTTTCGGACGACTTTTTAAGCAACAATCCCAATCCGTTTGTGCGGTTCTTTGATGAACTGGGGCGCAAGCCGGGGATGCACATTATGGCCCCCACCGCCACCGCCGTGGCCGTACGCGAGGAAATGAAGCAAGCCTCCCAAAGCATGTGGCGCGGTGCGGATGTGGGCACGACCCTCAGTCAGGTGCAGACGCGGGTGGACCGTTTGGTCGCGGAACATAATCTGCGGCAGGCCCAACGTAAGACCGGAGGGCAACCGTGATGGCCACCCCAAAGCAGTTTTACCGTGATAACATCACATGGCGCCAACAAGTCACCGCCATGCTCTTTGCCAGCCCCATGATTATTGGTTTTTGTGTCTTCATGGCCATCCCGCTGGGCATGAGTTTGTATTACAGTTTTTGCGATTACACCATGCTGCAAAAGCCGCTGTGGGTAGGCGGGGATAATTATGCCAATGTCTGGTCTGACATCGTATTCTGGAAGGCACTGAAAAATACGCTGTTTTATGGGCTGATTAGTGTGCCGTGTTCTTTAGCGATCAGTCTGCTGCTGGCGGTGCTGTTGAATCAGCCGGTGCCGGGACGGGGCTTGTTTCGCACGCTGATTTTCCTGCCCACACTGGTACCGGCGGTGGCGTCGGCGATGCTGTGGCTGGTGTTGCTCAACAGCAAGACCGGCCTGATCAATACGCTGCTCAACCCCCTGCTGGCGCTGCTGGGCTTAACCGCACCGGGCTGGCTGCAATCCACCACGTGGGCCATGCCCGCGATCATCTTCATGAGTTTTTGGAGTGTGGGCCATACGGTGGTAATCCTGCTGGCGGGTCTACAGGATGTGCCGGTGGAACTCTACGAAAGCGCCGCGTTGGACGGCTGTAACGGATGGCAAAGATTCTGGAACATCACCTTGCCCACGTTATCGCCGGTGATCTTTTTCAATCTGGTCATGGGCGTGATCGGCAGTTGGCAGGTATTTTCGGTGCCGTATATCCTCACCGGCGGCGGGCCGGAGCGTTCCACGCTGTTTTATAACATGTATCTGTATCAGACCGCATTCACGGAATTACGCATGGGGTATGCCAGTGCGCTGGCGTGGATCCAACTGCTGATCATCGTGGTGCTGACCACGCTGGTGTTCCGCACGGCCCGTAAGTGGGTCCATTATTAAACGGAATTACGCATCGCGCCACGAGCCAGATTAAACACCGTATCCCAGGCGGTGCCGGGGAACTTCAGGGTATCCTGCAGCACATCGTCCAGACTGTCGGCAAACCAATCCATATCCTGCTGATTGACGGTAATCGGAGGCAGGAACTTGATCACTTCGGTATGGTAACCGGCCACTTGGGTAAGAATATGATGCTTCTGCAGCAGCGGGATGATAATCATCTGACCAAAGACGGCAAAATTGAGCTTGTGCAGCATGTCCCAGGCCATCTTGAGCTTGAAGCCTTCCGTGGGCCGGGCAAAATCCATGGCAAACATCAGCCCCTTGCCGCGCACGGCGGAGACAAAAGGACAGCGCGATTTAAGTTCCAGCAAACGCCCTTGGATATATGCACCCATCGCCGCGGCGTTTTCGACGAGCTTGTCTTCTTCCATCACGTGCATGGTCGCCAGCGCTGCGGCCATGGCCAGATCATTCTGGCCAAAGGTATTGGAATGTACCACGCAGCGTTCCATGGAGTTGAATACCGTATCCATGACTTTGGCGGTCGTAATGGTAGCGCCCACGGGGACATATCCGCCCGAGAGGGCTTTGGCGGTGCACAGGATATCGGGCTGCACATTGGGCCAATGCTGGAAACAGAACCACTTACCGGTGCGGCCCAGCCCGCACTGGACTTCGTCACAAACCAATAAAGCCCCGGCAGTACGGCATAGCTTTTGCGCCGCTTCGAGATAGCCATCGGCCACGACTTCACAACTCTTGCCCTGCACAGGTTCGACGATAAAGGCGGCCACATCTTTGCCCGCGAGGGCTTTTTCCAGTGCGGCCAGATCATTGAACGGCACCCGTACGGTATGCGGTAGCAGATCACCGAAGCGTTCGCGGAAGAAGTCCGCCCCATTAATCGCCAAGGCGCCGGTACTCAGACCATGGAAGGCATGGTCACAGAAAATAATTTTGGGTTTGCCGGTCACGCAGCGGGAAAACTTGATGGCGGTTTCGATGGTTTCGGTCCCGGAGTTATTGAAGAAGACCCGGGTCAAATCCCCGCCCGCGTGCTGGGTGAGTTTATCGGCCACCAGCCCCGACAGGAGCGAGCAATCCATGCGCACCAAGTTGGGCAGGTTTTGATCGAGAATATCCTTGAGCACGGCTTTGATCTTGGGATGATTGCGGCCCAGTGCAAAAACCCCCCACCCGGTCAGTAGGTCGAGATATTTGGTGCCCTCTTTGTCCCACAGATAAGGCCCCTCACCGCGGGTGTAACCCTTGTTAAAGCCGATCGTCTTAAGCATACGCACAAAGGCAGGGTTGACGTGCTGGGCATGCAGATCGTATTGCTCGCCCCAGTGGGCATCGAGATAGGTTTTCAGACCATCAGACAGGGAGACGGGCATAGTGGCTGGAGCAGTCATAGCGATCCTTCAACAGGGCCGGGGACAGACCACGCCGGCGGCATGGGCCACGCAACAACGGTGCAAAGCCGTAACGTTGTGGGCACTGGCATTATAACTCGAAGTCGGGGTCCTGCCTAAAACCCGCACGGGCTAAAATTGGGTATAATTCGCTATACGTTGTGTGGTCGCATTTTAGGGCCATGTAGTTAGATGAGGTTGTATGATGGAGCCGAATGCCAAAAAACCTGTGCCCAGCCCCAAGATGGGTACACGTAAATCCCCTACTGAGGACAGCCCTCGGGTCGCTGGTGCCCAGCAGGTCCGCCGGGAGTTTTCCGCAGGTTTTCTGTTGTTTCGACTGATCGAAAATAAGCGCCTATATCTTCTGCTCGATTACGGCAAGCACTGGGACTTCACCAAAGGACATCTGGAACAGGGCGAAAATAGCTGGGAAGCGGCAGTACGTGAATTGGAAGAAGAAACCGGCATTAAAACCGTCCAGCGCGTGGGCAACTTCAGCCGGCGGATGTTTTACGAGTTTTTCTCGCCGAAAAAGGGCCTGATCATCCGCAAGACGGTAACCTACTTTATTGGGCAAACCACTTGTGCCACCGTCAAAATCTCCAAGGAACACGAGGGCTATGAATGGTTGGAGTATGACGCGGCCCGCGCTCGATTAACGTACCAAAACGCCAAGGACCTCCTGCAGGCGGCAGAACTGTCGCTACGATCCACTCCGCCAACTGAATAACAATTTTCACCCCGCCCACTTGACCGGGGGTGGTTTATGGATATTATTGCCTAGTATATTGGTAGGTTTTGTATGCATAGGAGCGAATGACATGATTACTGTGGCACGTGCGGCATTGGCAGGATTATTCATTTTGGCGTTAGGCACTTTGGCCGGATGCCCCAGCGGGCAACCGGGGGCACCAACTACTCAGCCTCAAAAGGCTACCACGACAGCCAGTAGCGTGAGTCAGGAAGCCCCCTCGGGTAATAAGGAATTGTTGGTGGTGTCCTACGATGCTGGGCGCGAGGTGTGGGATAACCTGACCGCAGCGTATGCGGCCAAGTACAAGGCGGAAACGGGACAGACCATTACCTTTAAGACCAGTTATGCTGGTTCCCGCAAACAGACCAATGCTGTAATTGACGGGCTCAAGGCGGATGTAGCAGGTCTGGCCCTGCCGGCGGATGTGGATCTTCTGGCCAGCAAGGGTCTGGTCCAGGGCGAATGGCGCAAGCGTTATGCCAATAATTCCGCGGCGTACACCAGCACGCTGGTCTATCTCACCCGGGCGGGAAATCCCAAAGGGATTAACAACTGGACCGATCTGATCAAGCCGGGGGTGGAAGTTATTACTCCCAGTCCGATTACCGGCGGGGGCTCGAAGCTGAACTTCCTCGTACTGTGGGCCTATCAACTGGATCAGGGCAAGTCCGAAGCCGAAGCCCAAACCTTCACCCAGCAGGTCTATGCGCAAGTGCCGGTATTGGATGAAGGTGCCCGTGGCAGCGCCAATACCTTCCTGCAAAAAGGCATTGGCGATGTGTTCATTACCTGGGAAGCCGAAGGAACGCGGGCCTTGTCCAAAACCAAACATGAGACCGGCAAGGACAATCTGGTGTTGATCCGCCCGGCTTATACGCTGATTGCCCGCCCGCCGGTGGTGGTGGTGGACAAGGTGGTGGATGAAAAAGGTACCCGCGCGGCAGCGGAAGCCTTTGTAAAATACGCGTTTAGTCCCGAAGGTCAGGAAGTGATTGCCAAGAGTGGCTGGCGGCCAACAGATGCCACCGTGGCCGCACGTTACAGCGAGAAATTTCCCCCCGCAGGCAAAGGCGTCTATGATGAGGACATCTTTGGCCCATGGAAGGATATTGACGCCCGCTTCTTCAGCAAGGACGGCGTGTTCAATAAAATCTACCAGCCAAAGCAGTAAGTCACCCGGACCTTTAGACGGAACGCTGCTTGTCACGACGCAAGAACATATTGCCCGGTTTTGGTTTGAGTCTGGGCTATACCCTGCTTTATTTAAGCCTGCTGGTATGTATCCCACTAGCAGGCTTAATGCTGCGCAGCAGTGAGGGTGGGTTGGCCAAGTTTGGGGAACTGGCCGCGGATAAACGCGTGCAACATGCCATCTGGATCAGCACCTCCACCGCGCTGGTGGCAAGTCTGGCCAATGCGGTGATCGGAGTCATCATCGCGTGGGTGCTGGTTCGGTATCGCTTTTGGGGTCGGCGTTTACTGGATGCGCTGGTAGACTTTCCCTTTGCGCTCCCCACCGCCGTGGCGGGTTTGACGTTCAGTGACTTATTTATTGCCAATGCCAATAAGACGGGGTTCTTCGCCGGGTGGTGGAATCCCGTGGCGGAGGGGTTGGTGGGCGCGGCGAATTGGGGGTTGACTGGGCTAGGCATGACCGCCCTGCCGATGAATTACCTGCATGGGTACGGTTCACCGTTTGCAATTGTGCTGGTGCTGATGTTCACGGGGTTCCCGTTTGTGGTGCGCACGGTGCAGCCGGTGCTGGAAGATTTGGATGCGGAATTTGAAGAGGCCGCGGCCAGTATGGGCGCCTCGCGCTGGCAGACCTTCCGGCGGGTAATCTGGCCGGAACTGTTGCCGGCGGTATTGACCGGTATGGCGTTATCGTTTGCCCGGGGCGTGGGCGAATATGGCGCGGTGATATTTGTATCCGGCCAGCGCCGCGGTAAGACTGAAATCGTGCCCGAGATTATCAACGAATTTCTGAGCAACCGGCTGTTTTCGCATGCCGCAGCGCTGGCGTTGATCCTGCTGATTATCTCGTTTGTGGTGCTGCTGGGGATTAATCTGCTGGGGGTATATATCGCCCGGCGGAGTGGTCGGAGCTAAGACTCGCACGGACGCGGCAATCATCTTATAATACCGGGATTATTGGAGGATACACGCGTGTCGGCTATTGCTGTATTGTATATTGCGGTCAGTCCCCCGAGCTTGCCCCGGGAAGCGTCCAAGTTTGCCGCGAAAGTGGAGAACCGCGAGGTTTTGCTGCGGACGCTGGAGGTATATACCCCGCGCGATAACATCGCCCAGCAATTGCTGGTGGTGGCCCCGGATGATTTGGCGCTGATTCAATCACGCTATGCCGCCAATCTCGGATTTCAGGGCGTGGGCGTAACCACCGGCGGGCCGGACTGGTTTGGCGCGGTGGCCAAGGGACTGGAAAAGTTGGAAGAACAAATTACCACGGTGATTGTGCATGATGTTTGTCGGCCCGCGGTGCCGTTCAGCGTGATTGACGCGTTGGAACAGGCGCTGGGCAAGGCGGATGCGGCAGCGCCGTATATTCCCATGCCCATGGTGCTGGCCCGCAAGGTTGGCGGTAGTCTGAAGGAATACGTGGGCGGGGAAAATCTGGTGGAAGTGCAATCACCGCAAATCTTCAAACGTGCCGCGCTGGTGGCCGCCCATGCCCAGCGGAGCCAATATCCCAAGGCGGGTGACGATTTTGATCTGGTCCGGCTGACAGGTGGCAAGGTGGCGCTGGTGGAAGGATCGCACTATAACCGGCGGATCGACCATGACGACACCGTGCGGCTAGGCGCGGACCTGCTGCGGCATATGCCCAAACCCAAGCCCAAGGGTCCGCTGTCGCCCTTTAATGAGGCGCAGTGGTAAGCGTGCGTACCGCAGAGCTGGATTATCATCTCCCGCCCGAACTGATTGCCCGTGAACCTGTCACGCCGCGCGATCATTGCCGGTTGCTGGTGTATCATCAGACCACGGGGCAGATCGAACACGCCCATTTCTATGACCTGCCACAGTGGCTGGTGCGCGGGGATTTATTGGTGCTGAACAACACCTGGGTGGTGCCTGCCAAACTGCGTTTATATAAACCCACCGGGGCCTGTATTGAGGGGCTGTACATTGATGAACTGCAGCCGGGGACGTGGCGGGTGCTGCTGAATTCACGCGGGCGTTTGCAGCCGGGGATGTATCTGACCTGTCCCGGCGCGCCCGAACCGGTGCGCTTTGATCTGACCGAACGGGTGCCGGGTACCGGCGAGTGGCTGGTACAGGTAACCCCCCCGCTGCCCGCGCGGCAATTGCTGGCCACCATCGGCCAGGTACCACTACCGCCCTACATCGAACATGCGCGGCAGGAGGAAGGTCGGCAGGTTCCCCCGGATCAGGAGGTGGCGAATTACCAGACGATTTATGCCGGGGCCAGTCCGCTAGGGCCTTCGATTGCCGCCCCCACGG